>JAYUFP010000368.1:0-5864 GCA_043738665.1 Isosphaeraceae bacterium | reverse complement strand
AATCTGCTGCTGTTCCCGTTCGTCCCGCCGGTCTACATCCCGACCAAGGAGCCCGCGAGGGCGCTTGAAAACGACTTCTGATCGTCGATATCAGGGGTTATTGATGGATTTTCGGGCCTTCTCAAGGGGGTCGAGGTGGAAAGTGCGCCTTAACCGTTTGAAAGCGGTAGCGAGCTCCGGCACTCCAAGGAATCGAAGTTCGGGAGATTCGCGCCCGGCGCGGTCGATCCGCGTCCTCCGCGTTCATCCGTGGAATCCGTTGGCGGACCCCGGGGAGACTTGCGCCGAGTTGACAGTTCAGCGGGCGGCGATACGATCTCGATGTCTCAATTCGCCCGCACCCCCGAGACCAGGAACGGCATGGCCCGGTATGCCCAGAAAGTCGATGTCCGCGACCGACGCCAGATCCCGGAAGAAATTGAAGACTCATACAACTCTCGTCGTTGAGGCACTCGAAGCCCTTTACCCGGACTCGACCTGTGCCCTTGTCCATGAAGGGGCCTACCAACTTCTCGTCGCGACGATCCTCTCCGCCCAGTGTACGGATGCCCGAGTGAATCTGGTCACGCCCGCGCTCTTCGCCCGCTACCCCTACGCGGCGAGCCTCGCCGGTTCGAGCCAGGAGGACGTCGAGAAGCTGATTCGTTCCGCCGGGTTCTTCCGCGCCAAGGCGAAGAACCTTCGCGCGATGGCCGCCGAGGTCGTCGCCAGACACGGCGGAGAGATTCCGAACGACCTCGACGCCCTGACCCAGCTTGCCGGAGTCGGCCGGAAGACGGCGAACGTCGTTCTGGGAAACGCGTTCAATGTCGCCTCGGGGGTGGTCGTTGACACCCACGTCAAACGGCTCGCGTTCCGCCTGGGTTTGACTGAGAAGACCGATCCCGTCAAGATCGAACGGGAGCTGATCGAACTCGTCGATTCAAAGCACTGGGTTGACCTCAGTCACCGCTTGATCGAGCACGGGCGAAAGGTGTGCGTCGCCAGGAAACCGCGATGCTGGCTGTGTGAACTGGCCGCGCTTTGTCCCAAGAACGGCGTCACGTCCGCTTCGTGACCCCGGTAACGTGTGTGTGAGGCGACGCGGGGTCGTCGAATCGCCACGTGCGTCAGACTTACCTTCCCCTGCCGTAACCCTTGGCGGTATCCTGGGAAAGCAGGTTCGGAGACGCCTCGCGAAGTGAGCACCGCCGAGAAAGGTTGCCGAAACGCCTCCCATGCATATTCGCGATATCTTTGAAAGTCATCCGACGACGTTCAGTTTCGAATTCTTTCCGCCCAAGACCGATAAGGCCTCGGAAAAGCTCTTCGACTCGATCGCACAGCTTCAGCAGTTGCGCCCGTCGTTCGTGTCGGTGACGTATGGCGCGGGGGGCTCGACCCGTGAGCGTACCCACGACCTCATCGTTCGGATTCAGAGCGAGACCGACCTGACCGCCGTCTCCCACCTGACATGCGTTTGCCATACGGAGGCGGAGCTGACCGCGATCCTGGACCGCTATGCCGGGTCCGGAATCGAGAACATCCTGGCACTTGGCGGAGATCCGCCACGCGATAAGGCCGACTACGATCGTTCTCTCGACGCCTTCGCTCATGCCGAAGGACTTGTCCGGTTCATTCGCTCACGAACGAATCTGCCCGACCCTCGCGGCTTCGGCCTGGGAGTCGCCGGCTTTCCCGAAGGCCATCCCGCCACGCCCAACCGCCTGAAGGAGATGGACTACTTCAAGCGAAAGATCGACTCCGGGGCCGACTACATCTGCACACAACTCTTCTTCAAAAACGACGATTTCTTTGACTTCCGCGACCGTTGCGACCACGCGGGAATCCACGTCCCGATCCTCGCGGGGATCATGCCGATCTCGACCAAGGAAGGCATGATCCGCATGGCGGAGCTATCGCTGGGCGCTCGCTTCCCGGCCGCGCTTCAGCGCGGTGTCGATCGCTGCTGTGAGGACCGCGCCGTGGCGAATTTCGGCATCCACTGGGCGACCGAACAGTGCCGTGACCTGCTCGAGAATCAGGTCCGCGGCATTCACTTCTATACGTTGAATAGTTCCGACGCGACCCGAAGGATCTACGAAAACCTAGGCGTCCGGGATTCGGCGGGGTTGGCCGCCAAAACTCAGGCGTCATCGAGCCTTGGAGGGTCTTGACCGAACGGGAGCACTCATGGATCAAGAGTTCACCCGTGCATTCAAGAAGGAAGCTTCAAGGCTCGGCTTCGACCGCGTCGGCATCGCCCCCGCCGTCGCCCCACCGACCTATCCCCGGTTTCTCGACTGGATCGATTCCGGTCACGCCGCGGGGATGGCTTACCTCGAACGTAACGCCGACGTGCGGGGCGATCCCGAGAAACTCCTCGAAGGGGCTCGCTCGGTCGTGATGGTGAGCATGGTTTACGGCGAGAAAGCGCCGAACGAACCCACTCCGACTCAGGGCAAGGTCGCCCGCTATGCCCGGGGCGCGGACTATCACGAGGTGATCCGGCGACGACTCGACGCCTTGCTCGCGTGGCTCGTGTCGCGGAATCCGGGGACGCATGGCCGCACGTTCTGTGATACCGCGCCGCTACTCGAGCGCGACTTCGCCAGGCTCGCGGGACTCGGCTGGATCGGCAAGAACACGATGCTGATCGACAAGAAGCTCGGGAGCTTCACGCTCCTCGGAGCGATCGTGACTGACCTCGAACTCGTGCCCGACCCGCCCCACGAGTCGAGCCACTGCGGAACCTGTACCCGTTGTCTCGACGCCTGCCCGACCGATGCGTTCACGGGACCTTACACGCTCGACGCCCGCAAGTGCATCAGCTACTGGACCATCGAGCACAAGGGCACGATCGAACGGCCGATGGATGTTAGTCTCGACGGCTGGGTGTTCGGTTGCGACGTCTGCCAGGATGTTTGCCCCTGGAATCGCAAGGCCCCGCCGGGCCGCGTCGCTGAGCTCGGCCCCACTCACGAACTTACCAATCCGGACCTCATCGCCTGGCTTTCACGCGATCCTACCGAGTTCAAGCGGTCCCTCAAAGGAACGGCACTCTCCCGGGCGAAACGCTCTGGCCTACTTCGCAACGCGGCGCTGATTCTGGGGGAACGACGGGTCGACGAAGCGGTGCCTGCGTTGAGAGCGAGGCTCGACGACGACGATCCTGTTATCCGTCAGGCGGCGGAATGGGCGTTGAGACGCATCGACAGCGACCTTTCACGCCAGGCTTTGGGGCGGTGGATTCATCCTCACGGGATCAACGAGGCGCAATGACGAACGGCTGTTTCGCAACGAGGCCTTACCGACAGGGTCGCGAGTGACAGCCGTCCGTCCAGTTTCGGGGGAACGAGTTGCCTCGTTTACTTCGTCTTGGCGGCGGTCGCGGTCTGGTTCAAGGTCGTGGCGATCACGGCGGGGTTGGTCTGGAACGTGACCGGGGCGATGGTGCCCGAGATGCTCTGGCCGAAGGCGTCGAGGGTGGTCACCTTGAAGGTGTTCGAGCCGTCTCCAAGCGTGGCGTAGACGTTATACGCACCCTTCGAGTCGGCGGTCGTCGCCACGGGTTGGGAAAGGCCGGCGATCTCCGCGTATTTGACCGCGGCGCCCGGGGTTGTCGTGCCCATGAAGTGAACCACGCGCGCGGTCGTGACGCGGGCGGTCATGGTCGTCACGCTCGCCGGGTCGAGGTTGGCCGTGATGGTCGGCGAGATCGTCGTCGACACGCCCATGTTTTGCTTGGCGATCGTCATGTCGTTCATGCCGATCCGGCCGTCGCGGTTGGAGTCGGCGTCGAAGCTGTAATTGGTCGTGCCGCCGGTGAGGCCGACTTCTTTCTTGATCGTCGCGAGGTCGGTCGAGTTGACCTTGCCGTCGCCGTTGGCGTCGCCGGGAAGGTAGAAGCCGAGCAGGAACTTGCCGGTGGTCCCTTGCAGGCCCTTGACCTTGACGCTGTAAGTGACGGTGCCGTTGGGGTTCTTCGAGTCCATCTGGATCGGCGTGAGCACCGCGCTGGTGGCCGACCCGGACCGGACGGCGGTGCTCGGCAGTTTCGCCGCGTAGGTTGAGTGCTTGACGCCCATCACGGCGATCCCGTTGGCGTTGTCGACCGCGCCGATCATCGGCTTCAATGTCGAGGTCGGGTCTTTGACGATGTCGACGCCCAGGGTGAACTTCCCTTTCGGAATCGTGAAGTGGGTCGGGTCGATCGTGAACTTAACCACGGCGGGCTGGTTCGGCTTGGTGATCTCGCCGGGGATGATCGCGAAGGTGTCGCCGGCCCCGCCTGTCAAGAGTTCCCGGGATTCGAGCTGTTCGGGCTGAAGCCGGGTGACGGTTTTACGACGCGGTTGAGGTTGGAACGGGTGCATGATGGCCCTCCTTGGCCGTTTCCCGAACCCCGCGTAGCATTGCCGAGGTCGAGAGAAGTGAAACCTTGACCGGACCCGATCGGACGAGAGACGTGATGTGAGCACAATCAGATGCGACGTGAACTATCGAAATCAGTGAGTCTTCAGAAGTCGGCTTCGACCGGTTTGAGCCGACCTTTCGAGATGTGAAACGTCAACCTGCCGGCACGCCCGAGGGCCAGGGGTCGAAATCGAAGCGGTTGCCCGGGATCATTCCCGTCCTCCCGTGCTCGACCCAGACCCGCCATGCGGTCGCAATGTATAAGAGGACGCCCGCCCAGAGGAACATCCCGTACCCCTGCGCGAGTTTGTGCCCCTGGTGGCCTCCGAAAAGGCCGCCCAGTTCGCTCGACGTCGTCGCCATGAAGATCGCCGAGAGCCACATCACGACCGCCAGGAGGATTTTCACCTTCATCGTGATCTGCGGGGCACCGAACCGATAAGCGAGATACGTGTAGGGGAGCAACAGGGTCACGTAATGGTGCTTCCAGCTCCGCTCCGAGACGAACAGCATCGTCAGCACGATCAACGAGAACTCGCCGAAGAGCCGGTAATCGTCGCGGCGCCCCGACTTTGTCCGACAGAAGACGGCAAGCAGCCCGACAAGACACAGCGAGATTCCTTTGACGAGATATCCGACCATCCGCGGGGGCCAGGAGACGAAGTTGAGGTGATCGAGGTGGACGTCGTAACGGCCGGTGCCCGTCTTGGAGTCGGTCAATAAACGCGTGAGCACGCCGACCATCGACTGGTTGATCTCCTGGTCGCTCGCCGCTCCCTGAACGAGGTACGGACTGAGCATCCTGTGCCACCACCAGCCGAGGCATTCGCCGTTGAACGTGGGGCCGATCACGATGCTCGGCACGATTAGCAGGAATAATCCCATGCCGAGGAAAGTCGCGCCGACCGTCCGCCACGACCCCTTGTACATGAAGTAGGGGACGAAGAGCGCGGGGGTGACCTTGTAAGAGATTGCCAGCGCGAGCAGTAGCCCCGCGAGCACGTCGTGGCCTTTTCGCCACGAATACAGGCACGATACGATCAGGAAGAGGATGATCAGATTATTATTGCCGTGATGAAGGTCGCCCAGGATCGGCCGGAAACTGAAGAGGATCACGGCCCCCTGCACCCATGAGGAAAGCACCCGATCGTCGGGCCGCACCATCTTGAAACAGAGCCGGATTGATACGA
Organism: Isosphaeraceae bacterium; assembly: GCA_043738665.1. Lineage (GTDB taxonomy): Bacteria > Planctomycetota > Planctomycetia > Isosphaerales > Isosphaeraceae > JAYUFP01. The sequence continues at coordinate 279 of JAYUFP010000368.1, read as the reverse complement.
CGGTCAGGGCGACTTTGAGGTAATACCAGGTCAGGGCACCCGCCAGTGGCGGCAGCATCATCAGCGGGTACAAGGTGATCGGCATGATCGGCGGGTTCGGGAAGTACATCTTGTCGTAGATGTTGACCCCGTTCCAGAATTGGCGGACCTGCGGTCTCCAGCGAATGAAGGCACTGCGGTCGTCGGCGGCTTTGTCGGCGTAGACGATCCCCGACGCGATCACCGCGATGAGCGCCAAAATCCAGACGGCGCGGCGCAGGTGGCGATCGAAGTCGAGAT
>JAYUFP010000367.1:0-5874 GCA_043738665.1 Isosphaeraceae bacterium | reverse complement strand
GGATTGCTCGTCTCACTCCCGGTCGCCCCGGAGTGGCGGTTACGCGTGCCGTTCCTCGTGGGGGCGGGGTTCTCCACGATCGCGTTTATTCTGGTTCTGACCCGGCTTCCCGAGTCGCTCCCGCCCGATATCGCACAGCGGCAACGGTCGCGAGTGGTCACCTGGCACGGGCTCATGGAGACGGTCACCCACCCGATCGTCGGAATGCTTGTTGCGGTCGGGACTCTGGTCGTCCTCGCGTTCGCCTCGCTGGAAGGGACCTTCAGCCTGTTCCTTCGGAGCCGGATGGGCTGGGATCCGGCCAAGGCGGCGTTCGCGTTCGCGTTTCTCGGGCTGATCAGCGCGGGAGTGCAGGGGGGTTTGATCCGCAGGCTCGTGCCCAAATACGGCGAATCGCGTCTGACGGTCGTCGGAATCGTGGGGCTTTCCGCAGGGCTCGCGCTGATCGCTCTTTCAAACTCCGTGCCGACTCTCGTACTGGCCATCACGGTGGTGGCGGTCGGGCAAGGTCTTGTCAGCCCGACCGTCTCGGGCTTGCTCTCAAGGGTCACTCCCCCTGAGGAACAAGGTGCGATCTTCGGAACCTACTCCTCGGCGCAGACCCTGGCGAGGATGTTGAGCTATTACGTGGCGAACCTCTTGTTCGCGAGGGTCGCGATCTCAGCCCCGTTCTGGGAAGGAAGCGGCGTGGCCTTGCTGGCACTCGGGCTCGCCTGGATCGTGGCCCGACGCGTGGCGGCGAAGCCCTCGGTCGTCGTTGCCGAGGCGCTGGCGTAGGGTCGGCAAGAACTCAACGGGCCATCGACCCGAGATCTTGATCGAGCGGCCCGCCGATGGAATCGGGATCGGTGTAGGCATATCGGGACGCCACCTGGCGAACCGCGTCGGGGCGTCGAATGACCATCTCGATCGCCTCGATCAGCGCTTCCGGACGGACTCTTAGAAGCAGTTCGGCGTACATCCCCGGTCGCTCTTTCGGGGTCCTTGAAAGGATTGACATCAAGCGACGTGCGGCCGGGTCGTCGCCGGAAGTCTTTTCACGCGCAAGTCTCTTCGCCGATTCTCTGAGCGATTCCGGGTCCGTCCGCGCCCAGTCGAAAATGGGTTCGTACGGTAAAGGACGGCGGACCATCGTCAATCCCTCCCCCCAGAGTCGGCCGAGAAACGGGGCATAATCATGCACCCAGTTCGGCGCGACAGGTGAATCGGGAGGCAGGGTGTCGGGGACCGGGACTAACAGAGAAAGGAACCACGCTCGGGCGACCGCAGTCGGGTCCGCGACGGCCGCGACTCGCGCATGATCGAGTTGCCGAGGACGGACCTCGTACCAGGGCTTCATCACGAACAGGAATCGCGTGAAGTCCGTGGCCTTGGAATCCTGGGTGAGCAACCATGCGTACGGGATCGTGTCCCAACTTTGCCTGCTCAGAACCACGTCACCCCGGAGCTTGCCGAGCGTTCTCAATTCGTGGAATGTGCTCGGCTCCGTCAACGGATTCATGAAATCGATGACCGCCCCGGCGGGGAGCTTATCGTTCAGCTCGTCGATGACTTTCGGATTGAATGCGTCATACCAGTAGCTCAGTTCAAACCCCGTCTGCCAGGCTCCTCGCGGGCCGCCGATCAACTCGTTGTAGTAAGAGAGTTCGAACGGATGCGTCTGGACGAGTTGCCGGCCCGAGGTTGCCAGGACCAAGGTCGCCAGCAACGGCGACGCCCACCGCGCCGGCCGGGTCGGGAGCAACCGGGCCAAGCCGTTCGCCACGCCTGCCGTCCCCCATCCGGCGAAGGCGGAGAGGAAGAAGAATGTCGGAAGAAAGAGCCTGACGCCGTCGTGCCCGGGAGTCGGCAACATCCGAAAGACGGGTAAAGCCAGAAGCTGAAGCAGGAAATAGACGGGGAGTTTGTCTTTCCCGGCGTTTCCGAACGCCCAGAGAACCCCGATCAGGGACGCGAAAAGGGTCAGCGCAGGGACGGTGATGGCGATCAAGACCCAGGCGCTGTGCCAGGGGAGACTGTATTCATAAACCTGCCCGAAATAGATGATTTGGATGTCCGGCAACGAGCCGCGCCGGTCGGTATTGAGCAGATAGTAATGGGCGAACCTTGGCAGGGTTTCACGCCACCAGGACGGATTTCCGATCCAACCGACCGCTGGCGCGAAGGCTAAAATCGCCGCCCAGATTTCGAGAGCGGGACGTTCCATCCCCCATACGGGATTCCCGGGAAATACTCTCGCCATTGCTCGTCGAACGAACCAGACCGCGAGGGGCACGGCGAGGATCAAGCCCGGGATTTGCGTTTTCGGGCTGTCGTAGAGCAAGTCGGTTCTCATCGGCTGAGGAAGCTGTTTGCTCAACCGAAGAATCTCGACGAACGCCAACGCCAGGGGTGCGAGCAAGGCGGTGGTCGTCAGTGCGCCGTCGATCCAGTCGGCCCGAGACCCGCGTCGAAAGACGTTGGGCAGGCGGGCGAACCCCAGCCAGAAGAGAAGTGGAACGATCACGAAAACGGCGGCCATCTTCTCGACGAACGCGAGGCCCAGCAAGATCCCCACCAGGATGCGCCAGGGTCGAGAATTCGGCTCGTACAGGCCTTTCCAGAACGCCAGCGAAATCGCCACCCAGAGGAGCAAACCGGTGATGTCGGTCTCGATGAGATGGGCCTGGCCGTAGAGCCTTGGCATCAGGAGGAACGACCCCGCGGCGACCGCCCCGACTGCGAGCCCGTAACGCCGACCCAGAAAGACAAACCCCAGCGTGGCCGTGAGGGCGAACTCCAGGATCGGGGCCATCCTCCTGGCCGGGATGTCCCTCATCCAGCGTCCGAAAACAGCGTGACTCAACAGGTTAAGCTGTCCTGCCAGGGGTGGATGAAAGTTGATCCCGTGCCGGGTGTAGGTCCAGTAAAAGAGCAGGGCATCGGGTTCGACCAGGGGGCGAACTTCATCGACGCTCCGCGCGGCCGCCAGTCGTTCCCACCACTGGGCCGAGCGGATTTGGCTGAATCGGTAGGCGGGCTCGTCCCAGGTCAGCCCGAAATCGCCGACGGTCGGGATCGTCGTCAGAAGAGCGAGAACGAACACGAACGTACAAATCGACCGCCAACTCAACCCGGAGAACTTGGGGTTCAGGGCTCTCGAAGACAGATCAAGGGGCTCCGGCTGGACTTTTTTTCCGGGCGCGGCAAGTTTCATAAGAACCCATTCTTAACGGTTTTCAGACTCTCAACACTGACAAATACGCCAGTTTTGTTCAATTTTTCGGTCCAGACGAAGTGACATGACCTACCGGATATTCTAATGTCGAAGAGATTACCCGGTCTGGTTTTGCAAAAAAGATTTTGCAAAGCGCCGATTTTGAATTACCCTTAGCCTTCGAGCAGGGCGTCTAAAACGCCCAAACTCGCGACTCGATGCAGACTGCGTGATTTTGCATCTGTTGCTCTTAACTCAGGAAACGACTCCATGCGACGCCACCTGCTGATCCTTGCCCTGGCGGGCGTTTTCGGCGTTCTTGCCGCTTCCGACGCCTCGGCTTGCCACCTCAAGAAGTGCGGACACAAGCCGGCCCCCGCTCCTTGCGTGGTGGTTGTGCCCTGCCCGCCGCCGGCCCCGGTTTGCGAACCGGTTCCGGTTTGCGCCCCGACCCCGAAGTGTGGTCTGTTCAAGCACCTCGGCGGTTGCGGCCACAAGAAGTTCAAGATGCCCAGCCTTTGTCATAAGAAGGCTGTTTGCGAGCCCGCTCCGGTCGTCTGCGAGACCTACGCTCCGGCGCCGGTCGTCTACGCGGCCCCGCAGGCTTCGGCTCAGGCCACGCCCCAGGCGATGGCTTCGGGTCAATAATAACCCCGATCGCTCTTTCGAGAACGATCTCAGAACCTGACCCGCGGCCGGCCGACTCCGTCGGATGGTCGTGGGTCGTTCTGTTTCCACGGCCGCTCGTGAGAAGTAATCCTCAACCTGCTCGTATGGAAAGATCCAGAGGAGAGGAACCCCCCATTTCCTGACGACGAACGCCGGATTATCGCCACGGATCAAGGCGCGGTCGAGAGGAGTGAACGCTCCGGGCCGGTTCTGGACGACATACCAGACCCATCGACCGGGTTGGTTCGGGAGAATCCCTGTGGGAAGTCGCCCTTGGTTCTGCAAGTAGAACCACGACGTCGGATAAGTGGCGAATCGGACTTTCCGGCCGGGGCCTGTATGGGTTTTGAGCCAGTCCAGGGATGCTTCGTTGAGGGAGTCCCAGTAAAACGTCGGCTCCATTCCCAGGGCCGTCGCGCCGGGCAGTCCTCCGACGAGCGGACTGTAATACGAAAGCGGCACCGGCATCATCGACGCAACGCTGAGAACCGCTTCCGCAAGAGCCGCGGCCGTGAAGATGCGTCCCCAACGCCCGGGTCGCTCCCCCAGCGCCGCCGCTCCGAGCCCCGCCAGAATCGCGAGAATGCCGAACGCCGGGAGGAACTGACGGACGCCGTCGTGTCCGGGAGTGTGCGGAAGCGCTCTCAAAACGAGCAAGAAGGACCATTGCCCGATGACAAGGATGCCGAACGGCTCCGCCCGGTGACGTCGCAAGGCCCGACCGACCCCGATCAACGCCAGGGCAAGAATGCCGACCGGCGTGACGAAGACGGTCCAGAGCGCCGTGTTGTACCAGGGGAGCGAGCCGTCCGGTGTTGAGATCACACTTCCCAGAAAGAGCGTCCGGATCGGGATCGATCGCGCCCGGTCAAGATTCGACGCGACGAACCGCGTCACTCCCGCAATGGGCTCCGTCCACCACGGGGGGTTCAGGACATAGAGCGTCAGCCCCCCGATCGCAGCCCCCGCCACTAGCGTGATGAAGCCCCTTCGGCTTCGATAAAGGCAGGTCCAGACAAGCAGTGGAATCGGCAGGAACCAGCCCGTGAACTTGGTATCGGCCGCGAAACCCACCAAGAGCCCAAATAGCACGACCCATCCCCATCGGGGACGACGGTTCAGGGCTGACGAGTTGGGTTCGTTCGGCAAAGCATCGACGGCCTTTGAATACGCAAGGGTCGCGGTCAACCACAAGGCCGAGAGGATCGCGTCATAGGTCGCGTAATGGCCGTGCGCGAAAAGGTTGGGCTGGAACACCCAGGTCCCCGCAACGGCCAATCCCGCCCATTCGCCCCATCGTCTGGCCGCGAACAAGAATGCCATACCGGCCGTCAAACTAAAAACCAGCATGGGACCCAATCGCGCCCGCTCCAGGTCGGTTCCCCGAGGCGTCAAGACATCGCCGATCAAACCGATCAAGGCGTAGAACGGTGGGTGGCCGTGCGGTTCTTCGCGGGCAAACGGCCAGAACCAGGCCAGAACCTGCGGGTCGAAGAGGAGCTTGGCGCGGGTGTCGATTTGCTCGAGACGAGGGGCTTTTGCGCCCTCCTGCTGAACGAGTTCCCGGGTTGGCGGAGTCCAATTCCTGGCGAAGTCCACCGGATCGGCCAACGCACGAAACCAGAGACGGAGTCTGGCCTCGCGACCCAGGGTGTAGCCTTCATCCCAGACGATCGCGAGCCGGGGCTCCGTGGCCTCCATCAAGAGAAATGTCGCCAGCACGACGCCGAGCGCGGCGAGGCGGAGCTTCCAGGGGTTCGGCGGCATTGGCGTCCTGAATGGCAAAAACGCATGGCTCTTGATGCATTCCGGGGTGGTCTGATTTTTAGCCCCGGAGGGGCGGCGGTCAGTAGCCCGGGGCTTCAGCCCCGGGTTTCGGGAGGAAAGTCAAACCCGCTCCCTTTAGGTTCCAGCCCCGAAGGGGTGGCGGACACGATAATCTCCGTCTTGACTGTGAGTTCCGTCGTCTGTCGCCCCTCCAGGGCTGGAGATTTTCAGCACCTCGGTCT
>JAYUFP010000366.1:0-1842 GCA_043738665.1 Isosphaeraceae bacterium | reverse complement strand
AGTCTCGCGACAAGGAGGTCGTCGCCATGCCCCAGTGGCCTATCCGCATCAAGCTGATGATCGGGCTGAGCTTGGTGGTCGGGATGATGCTCACCCTGATGGGTGGGTCGATGTTCGGCCTCCACGCCTTCCACGCGAGCAACCTCACGCTGGTCGATCAGCTTCGCGAACTGGGAGCGTCCAAAGACCTGGTCGAGGTGGTCGTCCGGCTCCAGATCCCGGCCGGCGATAGCCCCGCGGAGAAACGGGCGCTCGAAGGCCAGGTCAAGGATGTGCGGAAGGCCCTGGTCAATTACCACCACGAGCTCAAGAAGAACACGACCCGCGGCAACCGCGCCGACGACGGCCGCGACGAATTGAGCCTTGCGTTCAAGATCGACCATGACCTCACGGAGATCCTCGCCGAGCTGAATCCGGGGGAAACGGCCGCCCCCGTCCTCCCCGGCACGGCGATGTATCTGAGCCGCCATCCCGAGGTTCTCACCGACGGCGAGGAAAGCGCCGGACGCGGCGTCGGCCTGAACGCCCGGATCGAGCGTCTCAATCGTCGCGCGATGGAACTTCCGGCGATCCTCCATCGCGACCTGTACGGTCTCCACGTCCGCTCACAGAAGCAGTACCAGATGAGCCGGGTCATCGTCTGGGTCTCGGCACTCGCCGTGCTGGCCATGCTCGTGGGCCTGGCCGCGCTCTTCCATCGTTGGGTGCTCTATCCCGTCCGGCTTTTACAACGGGGTGTGCGTCGCGTCGCCCGGGGCGCTTTCGACTACAAGATCGATCTGACCACCGGCGACGAGATGCAGGCCCTTGCCGAAGCCTTCAACGACATGACCTCGCGCCTGAGCGTGACCTATCACGACCTCGAGCGCCAGGTTCAGGAGCGGAGCAAACAGTTGGTTCGCTCCGAACGGTTGGCGGGTGTCGGGTTCCTCGCCGCGGGCGTCGCTCACGAGATCAACAACCCTCTCGCCTCGATCGCGTTCTGTTCCGAGGCCCTGGAAAACCGCTTGTTGACGGTGCTCCAGAACGGGGTCGTTCCCGAAGGCGACGCGAAGGTCGTCCGCAACTACTTGCGGATGATCCAGGAAGAGGCCTTCCGCTGTAAGAGCATCACCGAGAAGTTACTCGACTTCTCCCGCTGCAACGACATTCAGCGCGAGCCGACCGAACTGGCGAGCCTGGTTCAAGGCGTGGTCGAGATGATCCGCCACATGGGCAAATACCGCGGCAAGAACATCGTGTTCATTCCCAGAGAGGCCGTGATCGCCCACGTCGACAACCAGGAGATCAAGCAGGTCGTCCTGAACCTCGTGGTCAACGCGCTCGACTCGATGGAACACGGCGGCACGCTCCGAATCGACGCGAAGTACATCGGAGGAATGGCCGAGCTGGCGTTCACCGACGACGGGCACGGAATGACCCCCGACGTCCTTGAAAACCTCTTCGAGCCGTTCTTCACAAAGAGAAGAGACGGCAAGGGGACCGGGCTGGGACTCTCGATCACGCACAGGATCATCTCGCAGCACCACGGCGAGATTCACGCGATCAGCCGGGGAGAGGATCAAGGGTCGACCCTCACGGTCCGACTCCCCGTGCGTCAATCCGAAGACGAATCATCCGACCGGCCGACACCGGAGAAAACCCTGTCATCAAACGGCTCTCGGGCCGCATGACGGGCAAAAAAATGCGATGCTCACAATCCTGACGGTTCCGTGGCGGTCCTCGATTCTTAGAGTCTGTCCGCGATCGTTTTCGATTCAGGGCAATGACGGATGACAAATGGCCGATGACCGATGCGAGAAAACCGGCGGGAAAACGCCGCATTCACTCTTTCCGATCCGT
>JAYUFP010000365.1:0-5875 GCA_043738665.1 Isosphaeraceae bacterium | reverse complement strand
GAACCTCGGGTGGCTGACGGCATGTCCTCGTGATTCACGCAAGCCGCATGTACGACGGAACGCATTCCCACGCAGCCCCGATCATTATCAATGGCGGGGCTTTTGCTTCGGCGTCCGGACGGATTTCAAAGACGCGGAAGGCAGAACCGGCCACCCAGAAAATGTCGTAACGCTATAACCAAGTTTGGCTTGAGAATAACTCTCGCTGAGAAAACGGGCATCGGCCGGCGGATACGTCTGGAGGCGATCGCCGCGAAGGGACATCGATTCGTCATGACGAAATTGTTTCGACCCATCGGGAAAGTCGGAGAGAGTGTGAGAGTCCACCAGTTCTCGGCGCTTCGGGCGGACGCCACCGTCGGTATGCGCTGGCGGTTTCGACGGAACCTAGTGATCTTCGTCGCATTCAAGAACGGATTCTCGCAGCGGGTTCTTTCCGATGTTTTTGACCTCCCCAGGTCGCGGATCGCCGCCATTATCAAAGAAATTTCCGTCATCGAAGACTCGATGGAACCGAGCCGGACCGACGCCTCGTGAGAGGCGTCTCAGGGTCTTTCAACGATTAGGCCGAATCGTCGCGGCCAGGAACGAAGCCCGGCTGACTTGGCCGGGTCGGCGAAGGGATCGCACGTAACGGGGAACCGCTCGAGGCGCTTGATGACGCACGTTCACTGTTCAGCGCGGACCCACCATGACGTTGAAATCCATTCAGAATATTCGCAATTTTCCATACGTTGATGCAAAAGACTCCCTTCGCGACATTAAGCCGAAGACCTCGGATGAACTCCGGAGTTGGGTGCTCAAATACACAGGAATCAAGATCGCGGAGACAAGTGTTTGCGTCGGTCACAACGCACCCTGGGAGTTCTTCCGGGATTTTTTCCTGGATCGCCCCTCACTCGCCCTCGTTCTGGGTCCGCGGGGTGGGGGTAAATCGTACCTCTCCGCCCTCAACACGCACATCGTCAGCCGGTTCAACGACCGGCACGGCACGCGGATTCTCGGCGGCAGCCTGGCACAGTCCGAACAAATCTACCGGGCACTGCGCGACACGATCTATCACAGCGATTCGAAGGCCGGCGGTGACGCGGCCTCGATCAGCCGCCTCCTAAAGGGAGAGGCGGTTTACAGGAACGGGTCGGAGGTTTCGGTCCTCGCGGCGTCGAGCCGGAGCGTCCGAGGCCCGCACGTCCCGTCACTGAAGCTCGACGAGGTCGACGAGATCGCCACCGACCTCCGGGAAGCGGCGATGGGAATGTGCATGGACGACCGGCACGGGTCGAAGGCCTCCGTGCTGATGACGTCCACATGGCACAGGGTCAACGGACCCATGGCCGGGTTGATGGAGCGTGCGGCGGCCGGTGAATTCCCGCTGTACACGTTCTGCGTGTTCGAGGTGCTCGAGACGTGTCCGGACGAGCGGTCCGGAAAATTCCTCGAGAAATGCCCGACTTGTCCACTGGTCAAATGGTGTCACGACGTTCCTCCCGGTGTCCAACCTAAGGCGAAACGCTCCGACGGGCACTACGGCATCGACGCCTTGATCCAGAAGGTTCGCGCCACCAGCGCGAAGACGTTCGAGGCCGACTATCTCTGCAAGGGGCCTCGGACCGACGGCCTCTGGTTCCCCACGTTCAGCGAAGACTCGCATGTGCGAGACGTCGCGGAATATGACAGGAACCTCCCTGTTCATCTCGCGCTCGACTCAGGGGTCTTCACAGGGGCGGTCTTCTTTCAGGTCGCCCACTTGATGACTCAGACCGGACCGGTCGACGAGATCCGGGTTTTCGCCGATTACCTCGCCGAGAACGTTCCCGCGGAGCAGAACGCGTATCGGATCCTCGATAGGGCGCGGGGGTGTTGCAACGGAAGGCTCGACACGGTCTCGACCGACCCCGCGGGAGGGGCGAGAAACCCGGTCGGACCCACGGTCATCGGCGAATACGAACGCGTGGGACTACGGCCGATGAAGCGTTGGCCGCAGGGATCGGTTGCCGACGGGCTCGCCCTCATGGAGTCGTTCCTTAACCCCGCCGACGGCCGTTCTCGTCTGATCATTCACCCGCGTTGCGCCCCGACGATCCGCGCGTTGCAAAACTACCGCCGGGCGAAGCGGGGCGGGCAATGGCAGGATTATCCTGAGGATCCCCAGCACCCCCACGAGGATCTCGTCGACGCACTCCGGGGCGGCCTACGGTTTTGCTTCCCGGAAGGGCGAACGTTGCAACCGACTCTAGCACGGGTACCGGCCCGACAGGTTTTCTGAATGCGACCTTCAGACGAATCCATGGACATCATCCTCCGCCGTCACGACGAATGGCGCGAGCACAATTTAAGATGGCGCTGGATGCTCGACTCCCTCGAAGGGGGTGAGCGCTACCGCCAGGCGATCTACGGCTATGACCACCGGGGCTTGCCGGTCCGGAACCTGATCCGTCACAAGCGCGAGTATCCCGATCCTCGGGAGGCGGGTGCGTCGTTCAACGGAGCGCTCGTCACGGTTCCCAACGGCGCGGACCCCGCGGCGTCGGCCTCGGACGACGACTACGAGTTGCGAAGGGCGCGGACTCCTGTTCCGACGTTCGTGGCCGAGTCGGTCGAAACGCACCTTTCGCGGATCTATTCACGCGAAGTCAAACGCGTCGGACCTCCGGGCCTGATGGCGTGGTGGGCCGACGTCGATGGGTGCGGAACCACGATCGACCAGTGGATGTCCGAGACCGTCGCGCCGCTGTTGCTCGTTCTCGGCCAGCTCGACCTCCACATGGACCATCCCGTCGCCCCCGAAGGCGAACCGATCGAGACCCGGGCCGACATTCAGCGGCTCGGTCTCGACCGCTGCGCGGCTTCGTACATCCTTCCCGAAAACATGCTCTGGTGGACGCTCGACCCGACCGGCCAACGCTACGAGGAGTGCCTCGTTCAGGAGCGTCACGAGACGGGGGAGGGTTGCAGCGTCCGCTATCGCCACTGGACCGTCGAAGAATCGACGCTGTACGAGAGCGACGGCGCGGTGGCGGCGGTGATCCCGAACCCGTTCGGGGTCGTGCCGATCGTGAGAGTGTTCGACCGTAAGAAGCCACGCTGCCGAAACATCGGGCAGTCACGATATGAGAGTATCGCGGAGCGTCAGCGCGAGTATTACAACCGCGATTCCGAGCTGATCCTCTCCGACACGACCCAGGCACACCCGCTTCTTCAAGGGCCGGAGGATTACGTCCAGTCCGACGGCACGATCCCGATCGGGCCGAGCTGGCTTCTCCCCAAGAAGAAGAATACCCAAGGGGGCTCGGCCACTTACGAGGGGTTTGACGTCGTCGATTTCCCCAAGGCCGGGGCCGACTCGATCCGGAAAAACAAGGCCGACATTCGCGACGACGTGGACCGCGATTCTTCCCTGGTGAAACCGAGTGGTCGCTCAGGCGCGGCACAGTCGGGCCTTTCCAAGGTGATGGATCATGCCGACGGCAACAACCGGCTCGCGAAAATCGCAAAGGTGCTGGCGAGGGCCGAGATCATCGCCGCGGAGCTGGCACTCCTCGTCCTGGGCGACTGCCCCGTGACGCCGGCCGATCGCGCCGCGGCGCAAGTGATTTACCCGGTCGAGTTCGACCTCTACACGGCGAGCGACGTGGCCGCCGCGGCGGGTGATTTTCAGTCTCTCGTCGCGAAATCGGGCACGTTGCCGACGACCGAAGGCTTGATGCTGGGCAGGCTCATGCGGCTTTGCCTGCCGGGATTGAGTGACGCCCAGTACGCGGCTTGCGACGCCGAGATCGGTGGACATCTTGCGAGTCGGGCGGACGCAACGTCGCAAGCGAACCCGAGTTGAACGCGAATGATTGAAAACAGCCCTATCTCTTGAGATTGGATCATGGATAACAACGCCAACCCGCCGATCCCCGAAACACGAGACGCAACCACGGAGGTTGACGACGAGGTCGTGACGATCTCCCGGGCCGAGCTGGAGGAGCTCCGTGAGCTCGCGACGAGAAACGTCGCGGCCGGTCGGACGTCGCGACGGACTCAGGATTCTCAGACTGAGGAAGTCGTCGCCGCGCGTGAAAAGCGTCTCTCCGAGCTCGAAGGAGTCTGCAAGTCGGCCGTCCGGGAGCGAGAGCTTGCGACGGTGCTCGCGGGCAAGGCCTTGGTGAACGGTGCCGCGGCTCAGCTCATCAAGCTCTGGGGCGAAGAGTTCGACGTTTTTGAGGAAGCAGGCCGTTTCAAAGTGTCGTCCCGCGACGGACGTGCCGTCGGCCAGGTGGTCAATGAATGGCTTGCGTCTCCCGAGTACTCTCACTTCTGCCTCCCCGCGTCGCGAGGGGGTACGGGTGCGAAGGAGGCGAGCAGGCCTGTGGGCGGGTCCACGACGAAGGATTCTCCGAAGACCCTGGGCGAAGCGATCGTGATGAAGTGGCGTGAAGAAGCCGCCGCGCAACCCAACAATCTGTTGAAGCCGATCGGGCTGAGGCGCGACCGATAGGCACGATTTTTCCCGAACGGCGGAACGGGGGACGGTTCCGCCCCGATGGTTATCTAAGGGAGTCGGAACCGATTTTACCCCTCGCCGCACATCTCCGGAGTTTGCTCGATGCCGAATGCTTATCTGCAAGGAATCCAGGGCTCGTTTGACAACCAGGCGGAAGTCCGCAACGACATTTACGTCGTGGCGAGCAACTGGTTCGTCAACCGTTGTCCGCTCGTGGCCCGGGTCCCCCGCGTGCCGGTCGGTTCGACGACGTTCACGATCGTGAGCCGCTCGTACCGCCCCCGCGTCGTCGCGCTAGCGGCTGCCGTCGCGGCGGGTGACACCCAGATCATGCTCGCCGACGCCAGTCCGTTCATGAACGGCGACGTCCTCGAACTCGCCTCAGGAGAGCGGGTCGAGTTGATCGGCGACCCGAACCTCGCCACCAACGCCGTCCCCGTCCGCCGCGCGGCGGAAGGCACTGTCGCCGGCACCGGCGCGGTGAACGACCAGATCCGCCTGATCGGTAACAGCCGTACCGGCGGTGAGATCAATCAGAATGGCGTGGCCCTCAAGCCCGTCGGCACGCCGCAGTACTGCCAGACCTGGCAGCACCCGGTGCAGGTCGGCGGTTCGCTCCAGGCTTCCTCGTCCTTCCAGACGTATCCCGGGGCCCGGACGCCGTTCGAGCAGTACAAGATGGACGCGCTCCAGAACCTGATGGACGACATGGAGTACTCGTCATACTACGGCCGCGGCGAAGACCCGGCGGTGGCCGCGCGGCCCAAGCAGAAGGGCCTCCGGTCCCTCCTGAACGGCACGCTGACGACCAACCCGGTGAATGCCGGCGCGTACAAGGCGACCGACTTCATCCGCGACACGATGCAGCTCTGCCGCCAGAACGGCGGCGACCCGGACGTCTTGCTCGTCTCGTCCAACTTCATGACCGGTCTGGCGACCTGGGGTCAGGCCGCCCAGCGCATCGACGCCGGCGTGAACGTCTTCGGAACGCCGATCGACATCTTCGCCGCGCCGTTTCTCGGCGGCATTTCGATCATCGAAGCCCCGCTGCTGAAGCCCTTCAGCGCGATCTGCCTCACCTCTCGCGAGGTGCGGATGCGGATGAAGCGGAACGAGTTCTGGAACCCCCGCGGCGTCCGCGGCGACGCCTACGAAGGCGACTGGATCGCCGAAGGCGCGGTCGAGGTCGACAACCCCGGCCACCACGCCTGGATCGAAGGCATCTCGGCGTTCTCGGCGACCTGAGGCGGTCGCCTCGATCACCTCGAATGAGGACGAGGCAATACCCGGGCGAGGCGCGCGTCCGGGAGGAGATGCAAAGGAAAGAGCCGCGGAACTCGCATCGATGAGGTGCCCTGTGTCGGTTTATGCGTTCCCGGGCTTCAC
>JAYUFP010000364.1:0-5875 GCA_043738665.1 Isosphaeraceae bacterium | reverse complement strand
ACCCGAGCTTTGGAGACCGCGTCCGGGTCGTCGCCGTGAATGCAGAGCGTCGTGATTCCCTGGTTGACGAGCCTGACGACCTGGGCCTCGATCTCCACGGGGTCGTGGAGCACGGCATCGGGTCGGGATCTCGGGACGAGTCGGCCATCGGGCTCGTAACGGCGTTCGGGGAACCCTTCAGTGATGTATGTGACTCGATATTCCGCGGCAAGGCGTTCCAAGATCGACCCCGGTTGACCCAGCAGCGGCACGCCGAGACGCCGCACCGCCAGGACGACTCCCCGGGCGACGGATTCATCACACTGGGCCTGATTGTAAAGCGCCCCGTGCGGCTTGACGAACCGGAGCACGACCCCGATCCGCTCGGCGATTTCTTGAAGCCGCGAGAACTGCCCGGCGATGATCCGGCTGACCTGCGAGTCGTCGAGCGACATCTCGGCGCGCCCGAAATTCGCAGGGTCGGGATAACCGGGATGGGCGCCCACAACGACCCCGCGCTCCCTGGCGGCGATCAATGTGGCCTCGATCGTGGCGTCATCACCGGCATGTGCTCCGCAGGAAATGCTCGCCGAGGTGACCAGATCGAGTAGTCGCGCGTCGTTGGGAAACCCTTCGCCGAGGTCGGCGTTGAGGTCAATCGCGGCGGTCATCGCAACAACCCCCGTCGGCTTTCAAACGACTCTCGGTCGATTGGCTCAAACCGAAGTCGATCTCCGACGCGGATCGGAAAGATCCCCGACGGGACATCGACGATCCTCAGCGGGGTCCGACCGATCAAGTGCCACCCGCCGGGGCTTTCCGAAGGATAAATCGCGGTCTGCTTGCCGGCGATCGCCACGGAACCCGCCGCGACTCGCGGGCGCGGTGATGACCGGCGTGGCAATCCCCGAAGACGGTCGGGCAAGTCACTCGCGTAAGGAAATCCAGGCAGGAAGCCGATCGCCGAGACCCGGTATTCCTGACCGGAGTGCGCCTCGACGACCTGATCGGCCGTCAATCCGAGCCGTGCGGCGACCTCCGCGAGATCGATCCCGTCGTAGACCGCGGGAATCCGGTGGGTCCGTATCCGACCCCATTCCGCGGGGGTGATCTCGATCTCCCGAAGCGCGATGTCGACGCGTTCGAAATCGACCGAATCGGGGTCAACGTAAACGGCGACGTTCGAGTACGCGGCAACCACATCGATGACGCAGGGTTCGTTCCGCGAACGAACCGATTCCGCCCAGCCGGCCGCCGCCTCATCGGTCTCGAACCGCGCGAGGAAGGCCGAATCTCCCAGTGGAATCAGCGAGGTCATCACAGAAGTCCCCGTGAAGCGAGGCTGACAAGAACGTTTCTTCGGCGTCGGGACATGAGCGACAAAGCAGTCAGGATCGTCGGTTGGACAAGCCGCCCAATCCCCTTGTCTTCACATTGGGTTCGTTTTGTCATCGGGTTGCGCTTTTTTTTCGAGTTTCGACGGTTTGGTATCGCCTCAAACGGAGTGGACAGCGACTCGGGAGGAAGTGAGCGGTCGCGAAACCGTCAGACGATCGCCCTCTTCCCGGCTTTGCGGGGAGAGGGAGGGGTGAGGGGATTGCGTTTTCGATCGAGATTTCGGACGAGCCGGCGGGTCGTTGCCGGACCCCGCACCCCTTACCCTCTCCCCGGAGTACCGGGGGGAACGCGATCGTCTGAGGATTCGTCCCAGCTCGTTCCGCGACCGGAGTCAAACTCCAGATGGATTGTGGGGATGTGACGGCCTGTAAACGACCGGAACGGGATCGCTCGTCTGTGATTTCATCACATCGCGCGAAACAAAAACTCGCCGATCGCGACCCATACTTCCGCATCGTCAACCCCAACATTTCATCCGCCAGGGAGCAACCTCCGTCTTATCTATCATCGACTCCCATTCGCGAGCCGTTACCGGAATCGCCTCGACCGCTCCCGATTCGCAAGGAATGAGGGCTCATTTCACTCAGAGGGATTTGCCGTCGGCTCTCCAACCGTCGAAGGAGGATTGTTGAAATAGTTCGGGTCTTCCAGGCCGAAAGCGTCGGCGACCCGGTTGAAGAAGGCGAACATGGCCGTGATGTACACACACTCGGCGATTTGAGGGTCGGTCCAGCCTTGGGTACGCAGCGCTTGCACGTCCTCGTCGGTCGTCATGTAAGCGGCTTCGGTCACGAGTTTGACGAAGCGCAGCAGGGCCTGCTCGGAGACGCTCAGAGGCGCGTCTTCGAGGTCGGCCTTGGCGAGTGCGAGATGAACTTCCGGGTTATGGTCCTGCAACTGCAGGAAAAAAGCATGGCTGCCGGTTCAGTAGGGACAACGGTTCAACGCGGAGACGTAGGTGGCGATCATCTCCTTGATCCGTCGCGACAGGTGTCCTTCGCTAAAATGGATCTTGTTCGAGAGGTCTTCGATGCCTCGGAAAAGTTCAGGCCGGAGGCTCAAGCACTTGAGGATGCCGGGGATCTCGGTTCGGCCGGGATTCGCCGTCATCCAGTCCGAATACGCCGCCTTGACGTCGCCGTCAGCCTCGGATTCCGAGACCCATCGAATCCTTGCCATCACCGCCTCCCGTCCGGAATTCGAAGCCCGCGGCGACGATCGTGCGCCATCGCCGTTATAATACAATGCACGCATGAAGTCGCCGCGGCCAGGACCAACGATTTCAAGTGTAACCGAGCGTCGCTCCGGAGTCGTACCATGAGCACGTTTCTTGCAGGGTTTCTCGTCACGTTTGCAACGGGTTTGATTGGCGCTTCGGAGCCCCCCGCCAGGAACGAGACGGCCGCCGATTGGGTCACGTTACGCGACGGCAAGGTCGTTCGTGGGGAGATTACCGAGAGTTCGGCAGGGACATCTCTCTACGTGAGACGGGCCTGGGTCCGTGAGAACCTGCCCGATTGGGCCGAACGCTGGGAAGCCGCGGAATCACGCACGGCCCGGACCGCCCAGTCGAAGCGCAAGGAGCGTCTCGCCGTCTGGCGAAGAGAACGGAAGCCCCCTGCCGACAACGCGAAAGACCCGATCCTGATTTGGATCGATGCGGAACTCGCGCGGCTCAAGGACGAGAACGCCTGGAAATCCTCGGGGCTCATGCTCGTCAAACTTGGCCGGAACGATGCGAAATCGGTGACGCGGGTTCCTCGCGAGCGGTCGCGATGGCTTCGTCTGGCATGGACCTCGGAACTTTCCAATCCGGAAGCCGCGGAAGTCAACGACCTGAAACGATCACTCGAAGGTCGTGGATTCGACCTCTCGCAAAACACGCCCGTGCCGATCGACAGTCTTCGTGCCCCGCGGGAGGAACCCGACAGCCGTTGGAATCTTCGACGTGCCGCGACCGAGCTTTCCGTCGACCCCGGCTTGCGATTCTTGCGCTATCAAGGGCTCCTTCTCCCCGAACCTAAGGCCGGAGAACCTCTTGGGACGGTTGACCCTTCGGAGGCGATCGGGGCGTTGAGGCAGTTGCTCGGCGAGAATGCCGCCGACCCGCTTCCGGCAAAGCTTCGCGAACTGGCCGCGCGAGGACGTAACGGAGCGCTCGTGACCCGCCTCGACATGGCTCCCGATTTTTCCAGCGTCACGGTCGAGATCGGCCTCTGGGTTCGCCAAGCCGGCGATCAATGGGTGGCGGCAGGTTCTCGGTCGAGCCGGGTTCGTCCGGACGACTTGGCCATCGACGCGGGCAAAGAACTTGCCGCCGACCCGCAAGTCTCAACGGCCTTTCAGGTGGTCGAAGCATTGGGGCTCGGGAATCTCTCGCCCGAGTTGAAACAGAGAAGTTTGAAGACCGGAGCCGCGACGCGCAAGGCCCTGGGCGAAGCGCGGTCCGCCGCGGAAGCCGACCTCGCGGGTTTAGTCTTGCCTGTGCTGTCGGGACCGGCCGACAGCCGTTGAGTCGCCGGGGGTTGGCGGGTATCCTTTCCAACTTGGAGGGACTCGGCTTCGCCCGGGCGTAACACCTCTGCGAACGTTGCGAAAGGATACCGCCGATGGGGCTGTTTGACGGCAAGAAGGGTCTGATTTTCGGGGTCGCCAACGACTTCAGCATCGCCTGGGCGATCAGCAAACAGCTTCTCGAACAGGGGGCCGAGCTCGGCTTCACGCACCTCCCCGGCGAAAAAATGGAGCGACGAGTCCGCAAGCTCGCCGACCCGATCGGGGCCAAACTCATCACCTCGTGCGACGTCCAGAAAGATGAAGACGTGGCGCGGGTTTTCGCCGAGGCGCGTGCGACCTACGGCTCCCTCGATTTCGTCCTTCACTCGATTGCGTTCGCTCCCATCGAAGACATCAAATGTGCGTTCGTGAACGCGAGTCGCGAAGGCTTCAAGACGGCGATGGACATCAGCGTCTACTCGCTCGCGATCGTGGCGAGGCACGCGGCGGAGTCGATGCCGAACGGCGGCTCGATCGTGACGATGACCTATTTCGGCGGCGAACGGGTCGTCGCCGGCTACAATTTGATGGGCGTTTGCAAGGCGGCACTCGACATGTCGGTGCGCTACCTCGCGTACGACCTGGGTCCCAAGAAGATCCGGGTCAACGCCGTGTCCGCGGGTCCCGTGAAGACGCTCGCGGCCTCGGCCGTCGGCGACGCCGACAAGCTCGCCGGTCTGTACGAAGCCGTCTCGCCGATGAGCCGGAACATCACTCGGGAGGAAGTCGGCTCGACCGGCATGTTCCTGCTCTCCGACCTCGCGAGCGGAATCTCAGGCGAGATCCTCCATGTGGACTGTGGTTACAACGTGATGGGCTCGCCGGGCCGCGCGATCGAAGCCGCCAAGGCCGGGGCCGCGATTTGAGCGAGGACAAGGCCGCTGACCAAACGAAACCGATCCGGGTCGGAATCGGCCTGATTCGAAGAGGCGGGGCGTACCTGATCCGTCGACGCCCTGAAGGCGGACCGATGCCCGGTCTCTGGGAGTTCCCCGGCGGGAAGTGCGAAGCCGGGGAATCGCCTGAGAAGGCGGCCGTCCGCGAGTGTCTCGAAGAAACCGGCTTGCGGGTCGTGCCGGTCCGACTTCGCACAAAGATTGTTCATACGTATCCGCATGGTCACGTCGAGCTGAGCTATTTCGACGTCGAGTGCAAGGAGCCCGCGGCTTCTCCCGATCTCAACGCGGGATTCGTCTGGGTTGCCGCGGAGGAGCTTCCGGGCCTGGAATTTCCGGAGGCGAACGCACCGATCCTTGCGGCCCTGTCGCGAGAAACCTGAAACTCGTTTCCGAACCGCCCGAGGTTTCTGATGTCGCCGTCGATTCAGTACGTGTTGACGGTCGGCCCGCTCGGGTTCTACCTGTGGTTGATCGCGTTCTGGCAGAGCGGCCGTCGCCCCCGAGTCGTGAGCGGGCTGGTCGATTTCACCCTGCTGGCCTTTGGGGTCGGCGGGGTGATCGCGTTCGGACCCCTCGGCCAGCTCGCCGCGCGAAAGTTTTTCACGCGGCCCGACGTGTTCGACTGGCTTACGATCGTCTCATCGCTCGGCCTGGTGGCGACCGTCCTGGCCCGTGGATCGATCGGTCGTCTGGTCGTCTACCATGCTTCCGCGGTTGAGGTCGCCTCCGCACTCGAAGCCTGGTTCCGTGACTCGAACATGGCTTTTGCACGGACGCTTCACGGGTACGAAGACCACGACGCGCGAAGAGGATTACGCGTCGAGGTAACCCGGATTCCCGCCAGTGTCACGATCGAGGCGATCGGTCCCGACGCGGAAGGCTTGATCCGGGAGGTACGGTCCGGACTTCGCAAGTCACTTAAAAACGTGAGTTCTCCGCCGAGCTACGCGGCGTTCGGTCTCTATTTTGCATCGCTCGCCGTGGTGGTCGGGCCGCTGGTGTTTTTCCTCATGACGCAGCCACACGCCCGCGAAGCCCTCCGC
>JAYUFP010000363.1:0-1843 GCA_043738665.1 Isosphaeraceae bacterium | reverse complement strand
GCACGGGGCGAGTACGACCCGTGGCACCCTTTCCCCTCGAAGACAGCCGCTAACGACCACGGTTTTTGCTCAACTTATTGCTTCGCTGCGCCTAAGCCCTATTCTAGATTCGGGATTCCGATTTGACTAGAGCACGTCTCACTGCCCCGAAGCGCGCCTGAACCGTTCTGGAACGGGCGATTCCCTCTCCGGAAGCGCGCGCGTGACGGCATTGCGACGATTCAATCTTAATCGGCGTGGCCGACCCGTGACACAGTCAGAAACGAAGTCAGGACGTCCTCATCAGACTCACTGCCCCCTGACAAACGCATCCGCGGTCGACATCGCCGGGGTCTTCGTCTCGAACTCGAACACATGGAAAGAGGGGTACTCGCCCCGAGGGGTCGTTACCGCGTCGAGCCACTGGCGGATCACCGAGGGTGACTGGCTCACGATCGCCGCGCGACGGATCGCGTCGCCCGGCATGCGTTGCTCGAAGACCATCGTATAAAAAGGCAGGGGGTTCGCGACCTTGAGCCGTCCCAGATACTTATTGATGTCCTTGTCCAGTCGAGTGAGGTCGGTCTTGAAAGCCGCTCGGAAGACGGCAAGCTGCTGTTCGGGTGTTCTCGGCTCGAGGGGTTGTAATTGACTCATCAATTTCACGTAAGCCATGAAGTCGTCGAGCCGCTTCCAGGCGAGATAATGAGTCACTGCCCAGGAAAGCGCGTAATCCGTCGGCGTGAGCTCGGTCCGCGTGACGACGTACTCCACCAGCGGCTGGTCCGGCTTTCGGCCCATTACGATGGGCGGGGCCTGTCCGAGAAACTGCCCGGCGTCGGGGTCGGCGAGGTCGCGGATCGTGGCGAGGTGCTCGGCGTTCACGGCCCCCAGGAACGACCAAGCCGTCCCCTTGCGGGTCATCACGGGAGTGGCGCAGTATTCCGCGAGGCCCTCGATCAGCCAGGGGGGCCAGGCCGCGAGTCGCGGCTGAATCCCGATGTTCTGGAGGATCTGGTGCGTCCCTTCGTGGGCGACCGTCTGCGGTCGGCGGAGAGCGGCGACCTCCGGGGCGGCTTCGAGTTGTTCGGACGTCTCGAACATGTAGATCCGGTTCGTATAAATCTCGTAATACGCACGGATCTGGGGGTCAACCTCGCGGAACTGGCGGAACTCGGCCTCAGTACCGAAGATTACGGCGACCAGCGGGAATTCCGACTCATGAACCGACACTTCCTTCCGCCTGAAGGCATCGACGAGGCAGGCGTAGAGGCCTTCGAGAACCCGCGCGCTCTGTTCGGCGAATTCGGGCGTCGACTTGTAGAAGACGAGGTAATGCGACGACGTCTTGAGGTTGAACCCCGCGAGCGGCCCGGCGAGCAGTCCTTCGGCGACTTCGCTCGGGGTCGCGGGCCGGAACGGCTCGTCGGTGAAGGTCAGCTCCTCGGGAACCCCGAGCTGGCCATCGGGGAGCATGACGTGAGTCTCCCCCCCCGTTCCTCCGTGGATCCGCGCCACCACCGTCCTGCCGGAGCGGTCGCGGACCTTGATCCGTCGCGGCTCCTGACGGCGATCGGGTGTCGTGACCCGAGGTTCCGCGGGCAGAGCCGCGGTGTTCGGGCTGGGCTTGGGCCGCAGCTTCTGTCCGAATCGGAGGAGCATCGGAAGGAGGCGACGAGAGGAGATCGCGGAACGTTTCGCAAGATCAACACCCGGCGCGATTTCCCGGGTTCGTAACGCTTGATGAGGGATCGCGACGGCTTTTTGAGCGACCAGAGTGAAGGTCGCCGTCTCGAACTGGTCGTTAGCCTGCGCCCCGAGGAATGTAAAAGTTGCGATCACGAGGAGAGCGCCGTAAAGCGCG
>JAYUFP010000362.1:0-5878 GCA_043738665.1 Isosphaeraceae bacterium | reverse complement strand
AATCACCTGAGGATCAATAGCTGTCGGCGCTGATGACTTCGCCGCCGCTCCGCGTCGAGAGCGCCTGATAGACGCCGTTCGGCGGGACCGTCGTATAGTTTGGCTTAGCGTAGACGATCGCCTTGGGATTCCAAGAGTTGATCGAGTCCTTGATGAACCGAACCGATCCGTCGCAGAACGCGAAGTTGCATCCGCCGGGGTGCATGCTCGTCGCCGTGATGGCGAAGTTATTCCCGCGTGGGGTGATCTGCGGAATCGTGTTGCTCGGGTCGTTCGGGTTGCTCGGATCGAGACCCCTGAAGTAGTTCGGGGGGAAGAGGGTGGAGTAGGTGGTGTCGCCGAAGTCGCCCGAAGTCCACCAGTTGATGCCGTAAACGTCGTTCAGGTCGGTGCCGGCGATGCGGCTGTGGGCGTGTTCGCCATAGAGCATCGTGTTACTGGTACCGTCGGTGATTGAGGCGAACCGGACGGTCGGAGCGGTGGCGTATCCCGCCAGATAGTTCGGCCCGCCGTTGAAGGTAAAGATACCCTTCATCAGGGCGAGCTGCGACGAATCGGTGTTGCTGTAGTAGAGCACCGTCCCAAGGTTGCCGGCGTAGCTGCTGAACGTCATCGGGATCGGGGAGTCATCCCAGCCGTCACCCGGGGCACCGGGATAGCGAAGCCCGACGATGTTGCCGTCGCTGGGGCACCATAACGCCGACAGACCGATGCCGTGCAGCGTGGAGTTCTGATAGAGGTAGACGGCGACACTCGTGTTCATCGTGTTGTACGCCGCGCCTTGCTCCAGGTAAGCGGAGATGGCGACGAACGGGCCGAAATTCTGGATGAACCTGCCACTGTTCGGGTTGTACTGAAGGGCCCACCCCATGGGGAAGGTTTGGTTGCTGTCGATGTAGTTGTGCGTTGCGAGTGCGAGCTGCTTCAGGTTGTTGGTGCACTGAATTCTTCGGGCGGCTTCGCGGGCGGACTGCACGGCCGGGAGTAACAGCGCGATGAGCACGGCGATAATGGCGATCACGACGAGCAGTTCAATCAATGTGAACGCGCGAACGTGGCGACCTGCGGGAGATCGTCTGGTCATGGGCCCCTCGGAGAGAATGGGTAACTCGCGTCGGATAAAAGGACGGATGGGGGGGGCGAGGCGGGGGAGGTAATTCAAGAGGAATCGGCGATGATGCGTCGCCGGTTCACTCTACTTCTTTTTCTTGCGAAGATGGAAGCTGGTATCCTCTTCTGGGATCACGAGCTTCTTTGATCCCGTTTTGACGGACTTCGTGGTCTTGGCGGTTTTCGCCGGTTCGACGGCGGTCTTCGAGGCTTCCGCCGCGGGGGGCGTGGCGCCGCTTCCGCAACCGGCGATCACGAACGCCAAAGTTGCGGCGAACGTTGCCGAATTCATCCTCGACGGGAGCGGGATCGGAGCGGATCTCATCGTTTCAAAACCTCTCAATGGGGGTGATGCATACACCCCCAAGAACGCATCGCGCCGCCGACGAAACACTTGGCGACATCGAATCTTTCGGATCAAGTTCTCCGCATTGCGAAGCTTAGTTCACGGAGAGAGAACAGAGACGTTGAAAATCAGTCCGACAAGACTCGCCGGCCATCAAAGAAGATCGATGAATCGACGTGGAATTATGGTTCGCATCACGTCCGTTCCGCCATTGAAAGCCAGAAACGGCGATCGGTGTCGGGCCTGGACTTTTTTTTAGGACGCACGCAAAGAGAGAGGTGACAACATGCCATCTGACCGCAGCTTAAATATATCGTTCTGAGAGGTCAAGGAAAAATCCTTGACAAACGATAAATTTCTATACGCTGTAAAGGCGCTGAGAAGATTTCGTTCGGAGCCCGCGAAACGGAACGTCGCCCGGCGAACGCCGTGACGCCCGGTCGCTTCCCGGGCGGGTTTTTTTGGCGGGTGGTATCGTCTGGAGGCATCATGACGATCAGGGCCGATCACTCAGCCAAACGCGGAGTCGCTCGATCCCCTCGGCGGTGGACACGGCGGGTTCATACCCGAGATCACGCCGGGCTGCGTCGAGGTTGAACCAGTGTGCCGTGCTCAGTTCGCGGGCGACGAACCGGGTCATCGGCGGCTCATCGGCACGTCCCAAGGCGTGATACATGCCCTCGCATACCGCCCCGGCGGCGTAGGCGGCCCACATGGGAACCGATTTCACGACGGGCGGCAGCCCGGCCGCGCCGAGGATTCGATCGACCAGATCCCAGACCGGGATCGGCTCGTCCTGTGCGATGAAGTACGCCTTTCCCGCGACATTCGAGCCGGGAGCGAGTCGATCGGCGGCGAGCCAATGGGCGTCGGCCGCGTTGTCGACATACGTCGCGTCGATGAGCTTGGGGATCGCCCCGATCCTCCGCAGACGTCCGGCGCGGGCCTTGGCGATGATCCGAGGGACGAGATGGTTATCGCCGGGACCCCAGATCAGATGGGGCCGGAGTGCGACGACGGCGAGCCCGTCGCCATTCGCCGCCAGCGCCAGCCGCTCGGCCTCCGCCTTGGTCGCCGGGTAGTGTGCTTCATGGTGTTTGGGGTAAGGCGCTGACTCATCGACGCCTTCCATGTCGCGGCCATTAAAAACCACGCTCGGAGAACTTGTGTACACAAGTCGAGTGATACCCTCGGCACGGCAGGCGTTGACGACGTGTTGCGTTCCGGCAACATTGACCTGCTGGTATTCGGCGAGAGGTCCCCAGACGCCTGCCTTGGCGGCGACGTGGAAGACGACGTCACATCCTTTCGCGGCGTTTTGAACCGAGGGAAAGTCTGTGACGTCGCCGCGTAGCGTTTCGACGCCGAGTTGGCGGAGGGCCGGGTAGTCGCCGCGCGCCAGACTTCGGACGGAATCGCCGCGCGCGACGAGTTTGCGAACGATCGCGCCGCCGAGAAACCCTCCGCCGCCGGTCACGAGCGCCTTCAACGGACCCTCCGAGCCGCCCACACGGCGAGTTTCTCGCGGAAAATCTTGGCGTTATGTCGGACGTCGACGGGGAACGGCCGTTTGAACAGGAATGTGCCGATCATCCGGGTGTGTTCATGGCGCTGGCCGATGGCGGTCAAGTCGGCGGCGATCCGTTTGCGGTCGGCCCTGGAGAGTCTCGCACTGAGAACCTCGACGCAGAGCACGGGCGTTTCCGCGTTCGCCGGCCCAATTCCCACGAGGGCCGTTCGATTGACTTCAGCATGTGTGTTAAACACGGCTTCGCAGGGGATCGTGTATAACGTCCCTGACGGCGTGATGACTCGTTGCGACTTGCGACCGCAAAACCAGAGTCGGCCCCGTTCGTCCTGATAACCGACGTCTCCCATCCGGTGCATGATCGCGCCGTCGGCCCCCCGGATCTTCGCGAGCGCCGTCGCGTCAGGACGATCGAAATAGGATCGGGTGACGACCGGCCCCCGCACGACGAACTCTCCGATGCTGCCATCGGGAATCACAAGGTCGTCGGACCAGTCCAAGATTGGCTCGTCGCGGATCGCGATCACGAAAGCCTCCATGCCGGGCACCGGTTTGCCGACGCAAACCCCCGCGCCGCGGTCGGTGGCGTGTCGAGTTTCCCCGAGAATTTCATTCGACCCGATCGATGCGACGGGAAGGGATTCGGTGGCTCCATAAGGAGTGTATATCTGCACACATGGCGAAAGCATCGTTGAGAACCGTTCGAGCACGCCGGCCGGAACGGGTGCGCCCGCCGAAACGACGCGTCGGAGCGAGGGGAGCTTGACCCCGTTCTCCGCGCCATACTCGCCGACACGTTTCAAGAGGGCCGGGGAGCCGAACAGATTCGTCGCGCCGAACGATTCGATGGCGTCGATGATCTTGACCGGATCGACATGCGCGGGGCGGGTCGCATCCATCTCGGGGACCACCGAGGTCATACCCAAGGCGGGTGCGAACAGTGCGAACAGGGGAAAAGTACAAAGGTCGACCTCTCCCGGCTCGATTTTGTAAAGGTCGCGAAGCATCTTCACCTGGGCGTTGAAGATGCCGTGGGTGTACTCGACCCCTTTGGGAGATCCTGTGCTGCCGCTGGTGAAGAGGATTGCGGCGAGGTCGTCGGTTTGCGTCGCGGCGATCTGGGACGGTTCGTCGCTCGTTCTTCCAGCCCAAATGAGATTGAGGCGCGAGAGTGCCCAGACCCGATTTCCAGCGGGTCGAGTTGGCACACCGAACCGATCCCATGTGAGAGACGAATCGTCGGACGTGACCGCGACGCGGACTGTTCGCTTTGCCCAGCCGAACAATTTGCGTGCGAGTTGCGCGCGACGAATTCCGATGAACGCGTAGGGTTTCGCCTGGTCAAGGCAACGGCCGAGGTTTCTGATACCCATTCCCGGGTCGATCAGCACGGGAACGGCGCCGGCCTTGAATAGCGCGAAAGTGAAGGCGAAGAACGCTTCGCCCGGCTTGACCATCAAGACGGCACGGACCCCCTGCCCTACCCCGACCCTACTCAACCCTCGCGCCAGGACGTCGCTCTCCCGGTCGAGCTCTCGAAAGGTGTAACGGGCGTAGGCGACCCGCCCGTCTCGGTCGCGACCCGCTGGGCAAGCGACAGCCGTCGCATCGGGGCGTTCTTTCGCCATCGCGGAGAGCGCCGAGGCGATGTTCACAAATTCTCGCTCGCTCACCCGACCGTCCTGAACACGGGGTTTTCCATGAGGAACGCCCGGACACGAGGGACGATCGTCTCGGCCTCGTCTTCGAGGATGTAATGACCGGCCTCGGGAAACCGCATGACCTCGGCGTTGGGCAGGTGCTTTTCCCACTCGGTCAGGAAGTGGCGATCGAAGACGAAGTCTTTGAGACCCCAGGCGATCAGTGTGGGAGTGTCCTTGAAGCGGCTGAGCGTCGTTTCGGTCAGCGACAAGAGCGGGTCGGAACGGTCGCCGGGCCGGAGCGGGATGTCCTGAACGAAGCGATGAATGGCGATCCGATTCGCCCACGAGTCGTAAGGCGCGAGGTAGGCGTCACGAACCTCTCGCGGCATCGCATGGTGCTTGCAGCCGATCGCCGCGGTCCCCTTGCAAAACGCGTTGAGTCCGCGGACAAGCCAGGCGCTCAGCGGCGTGTTCCGACAGGCCCAGAGTGGCCACGGAAAGGCCTTGGACTTCGGCAAATGAAAAGCCGACGTGTTCAGAATCACGAGTCGGGCGATCTTCTCGGGATTGCGGGCGGCCAGGCCCATGCCGATCGCTCCCCCCCAGTCGTGAACGACCAGCGTGATTCCGCAATCGACGCCGAGATGATCGAAGAGCAACGTTTCAAGATCGCGGACCCGACGTTCCAAAGTGTAGTCGTAAAGATCATCGCCGGGCTTGCTCGACATCCCGCAGCCGATGTGGTCCGGGACGATCACGCGGTAGTCGGGGCTCAATGCCTCGGCGAGCTTGCGATAATAAAACGACCACGACGGGTTCCCATGCACCATCACGACCGGCTCGCCGGCCCCTTCGTCGAGGTAGTGATGGCGGACTCCGTCACCGAGATCGAGGTCTTTTCCGGGGTGTTTCGCCAGGAAGTCTTTGAATCCGTCGGCCATCACGCGGTCCCAAGTCGAAACACGAAGAACTCATCCGCGGATTTCGCGGATGAACACGGATACTGAGACGAATGACTAACCGTGTTAATTACTGATTTTTATCTGTGTTCATATGCGTCATCCGCGGATGAATTCCTCGGTCACCATTCCAAACCCAGCATCAGGCAGTTCAACCCGCTGCCGATTCCGAGGAACGCCACCCGGTCGCCGGGCCGTAAGAAGTCGCGATCCTCGGCCAGGGCCGCGGTGATCGGCAATGAGACCGTGCCGATGTTTCCCAGATACGGATAGGTATTAAAAGATTTGGACT
>JAYUFP010000361.1:0-5885 GCA_043738665.1 Isosphaeraceae bacterium | reverse complement strand
AAGCCACAAAACATACATCTAAAAAACAATATCACAAAACCAAACACGCCCCGGACATCCTCCGTCGCATCGACGTCCAAAAAGTAAGACGAGCCGCGCCTCACTGCGAGCGTCTGTTCAAGACCCTTGCCGACTTAATCGAACCGCCGAATGAGGCGGGGGTCGAAGAAAACACTCCGAGCGAACCGAATCTGCCATGACCCTCCCCGAACTCCCCAAGCAATACGACCCCCGGGAAGCCCAGCGGCGCTGGTACGACTTCTGGCTCGAACGCGGGTACTTCCGCGCCGAGGCGAAGGGAGACAAGCCCCCCTATTGCATCGTGATCCCGCCGCCGAACGTCACCGGGGCGCTCCACCTCGGGCACGCCTTGAACAATACGCTTCAAGATATCCTCATTCGCTGGCGACGCATGCAAGGGTATGACGCCCTCTGGATGCCCGGCACCGATCATGCCGGAATCGCCACTCAGGCCGTCGTTGAGAAGCGTCTGCTCGAACTTGAAAAGAAGACCCGCCACGACATCGGCCGCGAAGCGCTCGTCGCGCGGATCTGGGCCTGGAAGGATGAGTACGAACAACGCATCCTCGGCCAGCTTCGGCTCATGGGCTGCTCGTGCGACTGGTCGCGGACGCGGTTCACCCTCGATGAGACGTGCTCGAAGGCCGTCCGCCGGACGTTCTTCAACCTGTTCAAGGCCGGCAAGATCTTTCGCGGAAAACGGCTCGTCAACTGGGACACCCAACTCCGCACGGCCGTCGCCGACGACGAGATTTATTACGAAGACATCAAAGGATACCTCTGGACGATCAGATACCCGGTCTCGGGCTCGACGTCCGGCGAGGCCCTGCGCGTCGCCACGACCCGACCGGAGACGATGCTCGGCGACACGGCCGTCGCCGTTCACCCAGAAGACCCCAGGTATAAGCACTTGATCGGGCGGTCAATCGACTTGCCTCTGACTGGGCGGCAAATCCCGATCATCGGAGACCCGATCCTCGTCGACCCGACGTTCGGCACGGGGTGCGTCAAGGTCACCCCCGCGCACGACCCCAACGACTACCAGACCGGCCTCCGGCACAAGCTGCCGATGATTAACCTTTTGAACATCGATGGCACCTATAACGAGAACGCGGGAAACTACGCAGGTCTTCCCACCAAGGTGGTCCGGAAAAAGGTAGTGGAAGATCTAGAAACGCAGGGCTTCCTTGAAAAGGTCGAGGACTACGCGACCCGCCTGAACTACTCCGACCGCAGCAAGACGCCGATCGAACCATTCCTCTCGGACCAATGGTTCGTACGGATGGGCGACGACGCCGACGGCACGCCAGGCTTCGCGCAACAGGCCATCGACGCGGTGACGTCGGGCAAGTTGAGGATTACTCCCGAACGCTACGCCAAGAGCTACTCCGACTGGCTAAGTGAGAAGCGCGACTGGTGCATCAGCAGGCAACTCTGGTGGGGTCACCGGATTCCGATCTGGCACTGCGGGACATGCAACGAAGACGACCTAAAGAAAGCGTTTCAGAGCCGCCACGACGTTTTCTGGACGCCGAGAGAATCGGGAGGCTGGCTCGTCTCGGCCGAGGGCGACCTTGCTTTGGATGCGCTTGGTCCGAATCATACCCTCGAACAAGACCCCGACGTCCTCGACACCTGGTTCAGCTCGGCACTCTGGCCGCACTCGACTCTCGGCTGGCCGGAAAAAACTCCGGAGCTTGAGAAGTTCTACCCGACGAGCGTTCTCTCGACGGCCCGCGACATCATCACGCTCTGGGTCGCGCGGATGGTGATCTTCGGCCAGTTCAACATGGGTGACGTCCCGTTCAAGAACGTCTACATCCACCCCGTGATCCTCGACGGTAAGGGGGAGCGGATGTCGAAATCGAAGGGGAATGGCGTCGACCCCGTCGACATCATCGACCTTTACGGAGCCGACGCCCTCCGCTTCGGGCTCGCGTCCCTCGCAACCGAGACTCAAGATATCCGCATCCCTATCGAGAAGCTCAAGCTCGACGACGGTCGGGTGGTCAACAGTTCCGAGCGGTTCGAGCTGGCGCGCCCCTTTGCGAACAAGTTCTGGAACTCCGCGCGTTTCGCTCTGATGAATCTGGAGGATTTCGATCCGTCATCACTCCCCGAGGGGAAAATTCCGGTCGGCGGGTCGGAAGACGCCTGGATTCTGGGTCACTTGAAAAGAGCCTCTGAGGACGCGACGGCGCGCCTCGAACAGTTCCAGTTCGCCGAGGTCGCTCGTTCCTTGCGAGACTTCACCTGGAACGATTTCTGCGACTGGTATCTTGAATTCGCCAAGCCGCGATTACGGGCCGGGGATGAGGTCCGAAGGGTCGCCCAGAATGTCCTGGTCGTCGTTCTCGACGGCCTGTGCCGGCTCCTGCACCCGATCATGCCGTTCGTCACCGAACAGGTCTGGCAGGCGCTGAACCAGGTTGCTCCCCGGCGTCTGAACCCGCGAACCCTCGCATGGGAAACGGCGTCGGAAAGTGTGTGCATCGCCGAGTGGCCGGTTTATCACGAAGGTCTCAGTGCGAATGCCGAGGCCGATGCCACGGTCGCCCAGTGGCAGGAGAAAACCGCCGCGTTGAGAAATCTCCGCGCCGAGCGAAATATCCCCGCGGCGGCCAAGATCAAGCCGATCCTCGTCGCGACCGGCGACGTTGCGAAAGCCCTCGAAGCGGGGTCGTCGCACATCAAGACCCTCGCCAACGCGGAATCGATCGTGATCACTGAGTCGGCCTCCCGTCCTGACGGTGCGGCCATCCTGGTCCTGGGAGACGCCGAGATCATCTTGCCGTTGGAAGGCTTGATCGACGTCGAAGCGGAAAAAGCGAGGCACCGGAAATCACTCGCGGACATCGACAAGCAGCTCACCGGGCATCAAGGAAAGCTCAACAACGCGTCTTACGTCGCGAACGCGCCGACGGCCGTCGTCGACCAGACCCGCGCGAAGGTCAACGAGTTGCTCGCCCAGCGGACGGCGGTCGCGGCTCTTCTCGGGGAAGAGTGAGTTCTCCATCGACAAGCAATCGGCTGCGTTGACGACCCGGGCGCGGCCCTTTATTATCAAGAGGAGATGTCCGAGGCGTAGCCGGGCCTTTCCGAGCGGGTTCGCCGCCAGGGCGACGAACCCGCAATCAGGTATCGAATCGAACCGAGACGCAACCGGGACGAGGGGGGAGACCACCGCCGTGGCCGTGCAGATGGAACTCACGCGGATCATCATCAACGAGAATAACGAGCAACAGATCATCTTCCTCAAGGAGGTCGAAGGCGACCGTACGTTCCCGATCGTGATCGGCATTTTCGAAGCCACGAGCATCGACCGCCGCGTGAAGGGGCTCCCCGCGCCTCGGCCATTGACTCACGACCTGCTCGCCAACACGATCGAATTGCTCGGCGGCGAGTTGCAGGATATCTACATCAGCGAGCTACGCGACCACACCTATTACGCAAAGCTCCGGATCCGCCACGACGGTGAGACCGTCGAGGTCGACTCCCGCCCCAGCGACGCGATCGCGGTCGCGGTGACCGTCGATGTCCCGATTTTCGTCGCCGAAGAGATCCTCGACGAGGTCAGTCAATGAACAGATGTTCGACACGGACGCAGAGATTCCCGGAGGGGTGCCAGAGTGGCCGATTGGGACGGTCTTGAAAACCGTAGTGCCCGCAAGGGTACCCAGGGTTCGAATCCCTGCCCCTCCGTTCCGTTCATTTCCTTCAGATCCGAGAAGTATGTGTTCAACCCCTGATCTCCAAGGGCTTGCTCATCGGTAGAAGAACCTTGATCCCACGGGTCAAACATCGTGGCCGCCGTTCTCGGTCGGCATGATGCGGTCAAGAAATGGCTGTCGAGTCAGTCGTCAGTCCCGCTTTCACGACGCCGAAGCATCGGTCTAAGTCGGTCCGGTTGGTGTGAATCCGGACGACACGCGTCGCGGAATTCGTCACGAATATTGCCGAATGGTTGCGAATCGTTGGTCACGATCGGTAAGATCATATTTCACGAGTTGGGTTGATTTCCGCCCGGTTCAGCCCCTCTTGCCCCCTTTGCCCAATCATTTTCGTACTCAGATGAAGACTTGCTCTGCTTGGTGAGGCTTCGGCAGGGCCGCCGATCCCGCCAAACCTTGCGTCTTCGTTTTCGATCTTCCACCTTGATTTGAGCCGAAAACATGCCGATTTCGTTCAAGCCCCGTCGCAGGGTTTCCTTTAGTCGTTCGCATGCGAATCGCCGCAATCTTGTCTTTCGGATTGAGTCTTTAGAGTCCCGTTGCCTCCTCAACGCGGACCCGGGAAGGCTGGTCATCACATTTGATGCTCTTTCGACGCCGGTGCTCAACCTCAGCCCGATCGTGTCGTCGGAAAACGCGACCCTTTCCGCGACCACTTTGCCGAATACGCTTGAAGCCTCGGGCACTCCGGCCGAAATGCAAAGTCTGATCACGATCCTCAACGGGATTCCCGGGGTTCATGCCGTCGAGGGTCGGACCGAAACGATCACCCAGAATCCAAACGACCCGAGTTACACGAACGGCAGCCTCTGGGGATTGAACGGCACCAGCGGCATCAATGCCCCCGCGGCCTGGGACGTCAGCACGGGTTCGACGAAAACCGTGGTCGCTTCCATCGACACCGGCGTCGACTACAATCACCCCGATCTGTATCAGAATATCTGGATCAATCAAAAAGAAATCCCCGCCTCGCGTCTCTCCAATCTCGTGGACACCGACGGCGACGGCCTGATCACCTTCAAGGATCTGAACGACCCCCGCGACATCGGACCGGGGAAGATCACCGACATCAACGGTGACGGCCGGATCGACGGCAGCGACATCCTCGCGCCGATGCAGAAGGATGCGAACGGCAAGGACACCGGCGCGGGGGGCTGGGCCGACGGCATTTCCGAGGACGGGGATACCGCGCACGTTGACGACCTCCTCGGCTGGAATTTCATCAACAACACGAATTACCCGATGGACGACCACGGCCACGGCACCCATACCGCGGGCACCATGGCCGCGATGGGGAACAACGGGGTCGGGGTCGTGGGAGTGAACTGGACGGCCCAGATCATGGTCCTGAAGTTCATCGCCGCTTCGGGTTCCGGGACAGATACCGCGGCGGCGGCCGCGATCAAGTACTCAGCGGACCACGGCGCCCAGGTCTCGAACAACAGCTACGGGGATACTCAGAATTCCGCCGCGCTTGAGACTCAGGTCCAATATGCCCAGTCCAAGGGTTACGTTTTCGTGGCCGCGGCAGGGAACAGCGGAACGAATAACGACTCCACGAAGTTCTATCCCGCGGCCCTGACGGAAGACAACGTCGTTGCCGTGGCGGCGATCGACTCGAACGGATCGCTCGCCGGCTTCTCGAACTACGGTGCCAACTCGGTCAAGCTCGCGGCGCCCGGGGTCAGTATCCTCAGCACCCTTCCCGGCAATCAGTACGGATCTCTCAGCGGCACGTCCATGGCCTCGCCGCACGTCGCCGGCGCGGTCGCCCTCCTTGAAGGAATCCATCCGACCTGGACCTACACCCAGGTCATCAATCGAATTCTCAGCACCGTCACCCCCGATGCGTCCGTCAGCGGCAAGACGGTCACCGGCGGTGTTCTCAACGTCGGCAAGGCACTGAGCACCGACCTGGGTTGGAAAGGATACGCCGGCGACGCCCAACACACAGCGACGACCTCGGTCCCCGCTCAAACCTTAGGCGCGATCCACTGGCAAACCGTCATCGACGCGAACGCGAAGAATAACGGGGGCGTTATCCTCGCGCACTACGGGTCGCCGCTCGTGACCAACGCGAACACCGTGATCGTTCCGATCACGAGTCCGACGGGAACGTACAGCGTCTCGGCG
>JAYUFP010000360.1:0-5898 GCA_043738665.1 Isosphaeraceae bacterium | reverse complement strand
CCTGGCTGGTCTGAATGCCGACGTCGAAGACATGGCCGTCGACCGCGAGATATCCCTTCTCGTACCAATCCAGCAGCCTGCGACCGAGGTCTTCGGGGTCGAGAACGCCACAATCGAGCAGGGACGCGAGCAGGCAAAGCGCCTGGGCTCCGTCGTCGGAATATGTCCCTGGCGCGAGTCCCGGATAAGTCCTCGGATAGCCTGCCGGCGGGTCGAACTCGATCTCGGCAGGGGCGGGAATCAGTGCGGG
The DNA here is from genome assembly GCA_043738665.1 of Isosphaeraceae bacterium. GTDB lineage: Bacteria > Planctomycetota > Planctomycetia > Isosphaerales > Isosphaeraceae > JAYUFP01. The sequence continues at coordinate 5,648 of JAYUFP010000360.1, read as the reverse complement.
GGGCTTGAACTCATAGGGCACGCCGAGCGCGTCGCCGACGAGGAGCCCGACCAGCCCCCCCCGGATTCGTTCGGATCGGGAAAGGCTCTCATTTCCCATGAGTAAGGCTCCCGATCAAACAAGGAACGGAGGCTTCGATGCGTCCCGTGCCCGACTCGGCCGGCGTGCCACGACCGAAGCCGCTCAATCTTGAGAATGAAACGCCCGTGGGACTTCGAAACGCGAAAGGACGGGCACGGCCTTGAGTGCCTGTGCCCGCCCTTGGAGCGAGTTCGGATCGCCATCGGACCGAGTCATGGAACTCAGTACGAGTCGGCCGAGATCACTTCGCCGTTGTTCTTGGTGCCGAGGGCCCAGTAGGTCGGCATGTTGACGCTGTTCTTGATGAACTTCACCGAGCCGTCGGACATGGCGAAGTTCGACCCCCCCGGGTGATTGCTCGACGCGTTAACATAGTGGGCGTGCTGCGACTGAACGCAGCAGTCCATCCGGCAGGACGACCACAAGGTGATGTTCGGCGTGCCGATGGTGTTGAACATATTGTACCCGTAGGCCCCGTTACCCCAGCGAGAGCCCATCCCGCCGCCGTAAGAAACACCCGAACCTTGACCGGACAAGAACTTGGCCGAGCAGAGGTTGAAGTCGTTCTTGACCTTGGCGACGGCATTGACAAGAGTCGAGACGTCGATCACGTTGGCGGCCTGGTTGCTGCCGATGTTGCCCGCCGAATTACCTCGTTTGGCACCCGAAGGGAAGCTCTCGCTGCAGAGCACTTCGCCGAAGGCGATCGTGTTCGAAGAGCCGTCGGTGATCTCGGCGAGCGAGGCGCCGAGTTCGTAGTTGAAGACGCCCGTGCTGTTGCGCGAATTGCTGCTGCAGCAGTTGATCGAGGTGGTGCCGCCGCTGGCATGGTAGCTGTTGATGTTACCGTTGCCGGCGTTGCCGTCGGACGGGCAGAGGAACGCGGCGACTTTAAGGTTGTAGACGGTGGCGTTGACCAGAACGCTCACGCCGCCGCGGGAAGCCGGTCCGTAGTTAAAATTGATGGCGTCGTAGAGCGGCTTCTGCTCGACATAGGGGAGCATCAGGGCCTGAGCACTCCAGGCGTCCCAAGGGGGATAGCCCGAGGTGGGGTCGGCATTGCCGCTGTCGTATACGGCGGGGAAGTCGTAAGGGTTCCGTGACCCGCCGAGCGGGAACCGGTTGGTGGTCGCGTGATAGTTGTGGATCGCCAGCCCGATCTGCTTCAGGTTGTTGATGCACTGGGCACGACGGGCGGCTTCACGCGCCGACTGCACGGCGGGCAAGAGCAACGCGATGAGCACGGCGATGATCGCGATCACCACCAACAGCTCGATCAGCGTAAATCCGCGACGGATGGACACTTTCACGCGCGTCTCCTAAAAGACAGTTGAAGAATGACGAATGAGTACGAACGCTTTCCACGAAAACCCGAACCGCCTCTCACGATGGCGAATCGGAACACATCGGAGATCGAAACTCCCTCGCGCGACGTCGCTCGAGACGGATGACAATCGGGATGAGCGACTTTTTCACCGACGACCGACGGTGAATCCTGCCGAACGGACCCATTTCACGACTTTTGGGACCGCCTGCACTCGCTATCTGAGAGACGAAAACAATGTCACGCTGTGACATATTTTTGAGAAAGGGGTTGCGATTATTTCTTCTTGCCCGTGTCCTGCTTCTTCATGAAGTCTTCCATGTTGCTGTTCGCAGCCTTGGCCTGTTCAGTCGGCGCAACGGTGGTACCAGTCGTCTGGTCCGAGCCGCCGCAGCCGATGGCCGTGACGGGAAGCGGCAGTAACGGCAGAGCGAGGGCGAGGACGGCAAGGCGACGTCGGATCGAAACCATGAACGGACCCCTCTTCAAGATGAGAGACGCTTGAGCGAAATCACGACGCGAGTCACACCGATTGAGCTTGAACGTAAACAGGAAATTCGACCGACGCAAGCGCGCAGTGAAGAATTTTCAAAAAATGTAAGGGTCGATGATCGGCCGGATCCATCAAATTAAGGTCCGCGACAATGCCCGGAGCCAGACCGAAACGGCTTCGGCACCGGGGTCCGGGTGGCCCAGGGCGCGATGGCCGAGGTAACTGGATCGGCCCCGCCTTGGAGTCAAAGTCGATGTCGCCTTGGCACCGAGTTCCGCGGCCTCCGCGGCGGCGGCGAGCGCTTCTCGGGGTGGGCGCCCGTGTGCCAGCGCGTCATTCAACGCGTCTGACGCGGGCAGCAAGGCGTCGAGCATCGTTCTGTCGCCGCGACCTGCGCCTCCGAGTTCGATCACCCCTTCACATCCCGACCGGAAGGCGTCGGCCCAGGATTTCGGGTCCGCCAGTCCCGACTGGGACACTCCCTTGAGTCTTGACGCGGCGCGTAAAAAAAACACCGCGTACAGCGGCCCCGACGTTCCCCCTAATGAGGACTGTAAGAGCATTCCGAGTGCGTGGAGGGAGGCCGAAGGGTCGTCTAGCGGGAGACTCGAAGTCGCCTGGTTCATGGTCTGTGCTCCACGTCGCAGGCTGGTCCCGAGGTCGCCGTCGCCGACCGCTTGATCAAGGGCGTTGAGCCTCGTGGCGGCCGCCGCCAAGGCTTGAGCGGAGCCTTGGAGCCCGGCTTCGAAGTACCGCCCGACCCTGGTCTGCGGCGGGCCTACCGGCAAGAACTCCCCGGTCTCCGTCAAATTCTCGACCTGGATCGTCGTCGAGTGTCTCGCGCGGGGACGACTGATCGCCGCGGGGTTCGGCCATGCCGGCGCGTCGGTTGCCGCGTCGAGCCGTTCCAACCGGGCGTCATCCACTCGCAATACCGAGATGGAGACCCCCGCCATGTCGAGCGCCGTGAGAAAGGTGCCGACGAAGGCTCGTTCGACCGAAATTCCCTGAGATTCCAGCCGGCTGATGGCCCTGCGCGCGACCAGATTCAGTTCCATGGCGGGTGTGCCGCCGAGGCTATTGACCAGGAGTGCAACTCGATCCCCGGAGGCGAGCCGCGTCTCGACCGTGATCGGGTCGAGCAAGTGATCGGTCATCGCATCGGCCGATTCAAGCACGGCCTTTCGGACCCCCGGCTCGCCGTGAATCCCCAGCCCGAGTTCAACCTCCGACTCCCCAAGAAAGAAGCCCGGTTCGACGGCCCCCGGCAAAGTGCAAGGAGTTAATGCGACGCCCATGGTGGCGACGGATTCCGCGGTCGCTCGGGCAGCCGCGGCGACTTCATACAGGTCCAGGCCCAGCGCGGCCGTGGCTCCCGCGACCTTGTGGACGAGGATCGTCCCGGCAAGCCCGCGACGGCCGACGTGGGCGGCTTCGGGAGAAGCGGCGAGCGCGACGTCGTCTGAGACCACCACAACCTCGACGGGAATGCCTTCTCCCCGCGCCAATTCGGCCGCGAGCCCGAAGTTGAGCCGGTCGCCTGTGTAGTTCTTGACGATCAGGAGCGCCCCGCGGGGCCCTGCCGTGGCCCGGATCGCGGCGAGGACCGCGTTTGGCGGCGGGGAGGTAAAGACATCGCCTGCCACGGCCGCGGAAAGCATCCCCCGCCCCACGAAACCCATGTGTGCGGGTTCGTGGCCCGAACCTCCGCCGGAGATCACGGCGACCTGATGCTCCCTCGCCGCCGCCGCGTCCGCCCGCACCACCACCATTCGCCCCGGCAGCCTCGCCAGCCCCGGATAGACCGCGACCAGCCCTTCGAGCATCTCGACAACCACATTTTCCGGCCGGTTAATCAGCTTCTTCACGGTCGCACCTTCCAGTCGGCGGCACAGGGTCGTCCAACGCCCCAAGCTCCACGCGCCGCGATTTTATCGAGAACCCGACCAACGTGAAACCGCGAGACGTCGTCCCTCAGGACGATTGCAAAGTCGATAACTCCTCGACGCGGAGCACGGAAACTGACCGCGGAGATCGCAGAGAAAAGAGAAGAAGGAGAACGAGAGCGAATTCGCTGAATTTCATCTCGCTTCTTCTCTCCCTCAGCGTTCTCAGCGATCTCTACGGTTGATCCGATTTTTGACTTTGCAATCCTTCCGCGTCGCCCCTCGAAACGTTTGAGGTGCCGATCGCGGGATTCGTCAGGAACTCCCTCTCATTCGAGGGGTTACTTAATAAAACATGGAGTGTCGGGTCATCCGTGCTTAATACGTACTCGATTTGTTGAGCGAAACCCCATTCGATCGTGTTTATCTCGCCCCGCTTGTCTTCGTACATCAGCGAATTTTCAGGAAATACCGACCAATTTTGCCACGAAGTCGGCCGCTCCCGGGCGAATTCCTCAACGAGTAAAAGATTTTTAACTAGGCGAGTTGACACGCGCCGATCCGCGCCCTAGGTTGTTTTAGTCGAAGTCTCACGCCGGTCGAACGATCACGGTACCGGGCCGCGGTGGGTCTCGGAGAGAGGTGAAGGATCGTCCGACTCTCTTCAAGGGGCGATGTTGCCCGAGGTTCGGGATGTGAGTGCGAGGTTGCGAACAGGACAAGACACCAGGAGTCGACACGCCCATGAACGCGCACGCCTCTCGTCGGGAGGCGAATTCCCATTCGCCGCTCCAAATCTACCTCCATGATATTAATGATACGCCATTACTCACGGCGCAAGAGGAGCGTGACCTGGCGGCGCAGGTGGCGATCGGCGACCCTCGTGCCCGTGATCGCATGGTCAAGGCGAACCTTCGACTCGTGGTGAATATCGCTCGAGGGTATCTCGGCAAAGGGCTTTGCCTTGAGGACCTGATCGAAGAGGGAAACCTGGGGCTGATGCGTGCCGTGGAAGGGTACGACGGCGGGATGGAAACCCGGTTCAGCACTTATGCAAGTTACTGGATCAAGCAGTCGATCCGCCGCGCCGTGATGAATAACGGTAAAGTAATCCGACTCCCGGCTTACATGGTCAGCTTGCTCGCGAAATGGAAGCGAGTGACTGCCGGCTTGACCGAACGACTTGGACGCGCTCCGACCCCCGATGAAGTGGGCAAGGCGTTACGCCTTTCGAAGAAGAAGGTTGGGATCGTGGCCAAAGCGATCCAGGTGAACAACCTGACGCCCCACTCCGAACACGCCGACGATGACGGCTTCGCCCTCGACGACGTCCTCACCGACGAGCGCGCCAAGGCCCCCGACGACCTCCTGATCGAGGCCGACGATCTGGAGCGGATCTTCCAGCGACTCAATGAGTTGGAAGACCGCGAGGCGACCGTGATCCGCATGCGGTTCGGTCTGGACCCTTACGTGCCCATGACCCTCCGCGAGGTCGGCGAGAATCTCGGGCTGACGCGCGAACGGGTCCGACAACTGGAAAGCCAGGCGATCCTCAAACTGGTCGCCTGGCTCTGCGAGAATGGCGACTCCGTCGACTACTGACAGAGCAGGATTTCCGAACGCGACGCCGAACAGACCTCCGGATGATCCGGTGGGGCGGTCGCCACGAGCTAACGACACAACGTCGATGGAGTCGCGAGACCGGCCCGGCCTTCCCTTAAAAAGGGAGCGTCGGGCCGGCTCTTTTTCGAACCCGGCCGCCTCGTTGGGTGCGCCAATGGATTCTGGCATTGTCTCCATTGCGCGTTCGTCTTCGCCCTGAAAGGGCGACACAGGAGAGCCCGGGGCAACGCCCCGGGTTGCC
>JAYUFP010000359.1:0-1854 GCA_043738665.1 Isosphaeraceae bacterium | reverse complement strand
TTGATCATCGCCGTGATCCAGAACGGCATGAACCTGATGGGCGTCGAGAGTTACACGCAGAAGATCGTGCTCGGGACGGTCATCCTGGGGGCCGTCCTGGCGGACCGGCTCAAAGGACGATTCAGTATGATTTGAGGCCGAAGAACTTGGCGTAGACGCCGACTTTTTCGCCGAGGGCAGGGGGCCGGGGGCCGCCTCCGTTGTGATGGAGCGTGATCAAGGTCACGTCGTCGTCGGACGGCCTGCCGCCGCGGTGCCGGTCGATCCCGGCAAGGATTTCCGGGCCGATCCGCTCGGGGTGGATCGCGTCAAGACTCCGGACAAGGTCCAGCAACCCGTCCTCGCCCAGCATCTTCCCCGCTTCGTCCGACGCTTCGGAAAGTGCGTCGGTGTAGAGGAGGACGATGTCGTCCTCGCCCAGTGGAACCGTGAACTGGTGGTAGGGCGAATCGTCGTCGAGACCCAGCGGAAGGTTCCCCGTCTCGGCCACGCTCTTGTCGAGCAGTGCCCATTGCCGACGGCCCGCGCGGTACCAGAGCGGGCGGGGGTGCCCGGCGTTGCAGACCGTGAAGCTCTTGTCGGTGGCGAGGTAGGTCGCCACGACGGTCGTCGCGAACCGGAACGAGTCGGCCTCCTTGCCGAATTCGCGGTTGAGGGCGCTGACGAACTGGGTCTGGCTTTTCGTGTTGATATTCTTGCGCATCAATTCGCGGAGGCCGGCCGAGAACGACGCGACGCCCTGTCCGTGGCCCGAAACGTCGGCCACGACCACGCGGGTGATCACCCCGCCGCCGCAGACCGAGACGTAATACAGGTCGCCCCCGTGCTCGGCCTCCTCGTGCGGCTTGCTGAAGACCCAGACGTCAAGCCCGGGGGTTTCGAGCGATTCTTCGACCGCGCGGCTCCCCCCGCGGATCTCCATGCAGCGCATCGCCAGGCCGTGCTTCGGACGATCCGCGCCGGACGTTTTTGAGAGCATGCTTCAGGCCTTTCGCGTCTGAAAACGAGTCGACATCCTCAATAGTTTATTGCGGACGGATCGCCGCGACAAGTTCCGCCAGTTTCGGCCGCTCCAGCGGGTGGAGGGTTTCCGTTTTGAGTCCGGCCTTGAGCGCCTTCTCGTAGGCCCGGACCGACGCGAGCCGGTCGCCGTTCAACAACAAGGCCCTGGCCTGATGGAACAGGCGGTTCGAGGTCGGGGTGACTTCCAGGGCGGCTTCCAGATCCTTGATCGCCGAATCGTTGCGGCCGAGCGAGAGCAGGGCGAGGGCGCGCGTATCGAGAAGCGCCGGCATCGGCCCGGAGACGGCGATCGCTCGGTCGACCATTTGCAAGGCCTCTTCGCCAGGCACCCCGCGGAGCGCCGTGATGCAGGCCAGATTATTCAATGCGATCACGGAACGCGGGTCGAGTTCGATCGCCTTGCGGTAAAGCGATTCGGCGTCGTCAAATCGTCCTTGCGACTCGCGGAGGACGGCCAGCGACGACGTCATCCCGGCCGAAGTCGGCTCCGCCTTGACGGCCCCCTCCACCCACGTCGCGAGCGTTTCGCGCTGGTCGTCGGTAACTCCCGGAGCACTCGCCAGTGAGAGCGCGGCGACGACGGCGGTGGCCTTAGGAGTCTTCGTTCGCGCTTTCTCCCATGCCGCGATCGCATCCTCCAGTCGGCCGCGACGTGACAGAAACAGCGACAATTCCAGACCCGCGAACGGGGGTTCCAAAACCTCGGAAGCACTCTTCAAGATCGTTTCCGCGGCCTTGAGCCCCGGTTCGCCACCGATTTGCTCGAAGACCGCGGCGGAACGGAATCGGAGACTTGCCGATTTGTCGGCCATGGCCTTTTCGAGGAGGTCG
>JAYUFP010000358.1:0-17005 GCA_043738665.1 Isosphaeraceae bacterium | reverse complement strand
CCTTGGGCCGGATTTCATGGTTCAACCTCGACTTTGCCATCGTCCTATCGAGGAATTGGCGTCGTTCTCAGTCGTAATCATCCTCGTCGTCGATCGGCATCCGGGGCAAGGGCTTGGGCTTGGGCGTCGGCACTTCCATGCGGATCTGGGCCGTGGGCCTTCCGGGGGTGGAATGGCTTTGTGAGGCCGCGGGTCCGAGGGGGATCGAAAGCGGCCCGGAGCCGATCCGGGTCGTGGGTTCGTTCGGTAAAGCCATCGCGACGGCGTCGACCGTCTCCGCGCCGACCCGGTCGAGTGCTCCCACCAACGACTCAACGCGACCGGCAAGGCCGTCGTAAGCCACCAGCGCCAGGGTCGCCAGCGCCACCGCGGCGGTCAAGGGCTTCAGCGCCAGGGCCAGAGCCAGACCCCAGTGTCCTCCGGCTTCAACGTTCGAAAACGCCTGACCCGCCATCACCAGCGTGCCGAGCAAACCGATCAACGGCGCGAGCGCGGCGACTCTTCGAAGGGTGGCGACGTTGCGGCGGAGTTTCTCCGCCTCGACCCGGTGGGCCATGCCGACGGCACGTTCCAGGTCGGCGACCGGCCTTCCCCAGCGCTTCACGGCCGCGAGCGCGACGCATGCGGCGGGGCTGGGGTTCAACTCGCAGAAATCGAGAGCCTTGCCGCGGTCGAGCCGACCGTCGACCAGGCGTTCGAGGAACCGGGTCATGAATTCAGCCGGGATGATCCGGCGGCGACGGAGCTTGAGTGTTCTCTCAAAGAGAACGCCGAGCCCGAGCACCCCCGCGGCGGCGAGGCCTCCCCAGGTCATCCGCTCGGCGGCTGGGGTTTTTTCGTACCAGGCCAGTGCTTTGTCGCCGACCTGCCTGGCCTGTGCCATCAAGGCGTCGGCGTCAAAGCCTTCGCCTTTTGAGCCGCCCCCGGCAAGCAACACCACCGCCAGCGCGACCGCGAGCCCGGCGGCGGCCCGTGGCGGCCTTGACGACGTCCTTCCTCGCATGAACGGGGTCCTTCCCTGGCTTTGAGTCACGTCATCAATGAATGGGATGACCAATGATCAATATCCGATGACCGACACCGACCACACTCGTTCCCACGCTCCGCGCGGGAACGAGGGTTTATCTGGTTGACGATCGGCGATCGGCCATTGGTCATCGGCCATTGGTCATCGGTCATTGGCCATTGGTTATCGGTCATCGGTCATCGGCCATCCTGCCCCAAATGGGATCGTTCTCATTCCCCGTCCTTCGACCCTTCCGCCCGCTTTTTGGCGGCGTCGAGGCGGGTTTTCGCCTCGACGGCGTTGGGGTCGTCGGGAAATTTCGAGCGCAGCCTTTCATAGGAATCGGCGGCGTCGGCCCACTGGGAGAGGAGTTCGTACGCTTTTCCCGTTTCCAGCAGCGCCGCGGCCTGCCACGAGGGGGCGTCGTAAAGGATGTCCACCTTCAGGAATTGCCGGACCGCCTCGTGGTAATCCTTTTGATGGAAATAAGTTTCGCCGATCATGAGCTGGGCGCGGGCGACGAGATCGCCCCCCTTCCGGCTCTCGATCACCGAGGTGAACGCGGCGCGGGCGTCGTCATAACGTGCCGGCGACATCGACATCAGCGCCCGTCCTCGGTGGAACTGGACTTCCGCCGCCAGCGGGTCGTCAGGGGCCTCGGCCAGGAGCGCGTCGGCCGCGTCGACCACCGCTTTCCACTGCTTCCGCGCGAAGAGGCTCCGGACCCGCCGCCGACGGACCGCGAGGGCGAATCCTTGGGGGTCCGTCGGAGTCGCCGGTTCCAACTGAAGGGCCGCCAATGTCTCATCGGCGGTTTTCGCGTCACCGGCTTCAAGGGCGACCTCGGAACGGAGGAGCTTGGCCTCACGGCGAAACGGGGTGTCGCGGAACTCGTTGAGGAGCCGGTCCAGGGTTTTCCCGGCTGCGACCCAGTCGCCTTTCTCCGCCTGCGATCGGCCGAGGCGGTAAAGTCCCGACTGGACCAGTTTCGGTGAGGCTTTAGACCCTTCCGCCACGAGCGGGGTCAGGAGCTTGATCACCTCGTCGTGGTTTTTTGCCTGGTTGGCCGATTCGGCCAGGTTGAAGCGGGCGTCTGCGGCGTGGGAGCTGTCGGGGAATTCGGTGAGGAGTCGCTTGAAGACGTTGTCGGCCGGGGCGGGCCTCTCGGCGTCGATCAACGACCAGCCCCAGTCGGCGAAGATCGCGTCGAGTCCGGGTCCGGTCGGGTCTTTCGGCTTGTAGTCGGCGTGGTCGGTGATGAACTTCTCGAAGGCGTCGGCCGCTTCGGCGGGACGCTTGGCATCGACCAGGAGGCGGGCTCTCGCGAGTGCCGCGAGGGGTCCGAACTCGGTCTTGGCGTATTTCTCGGACGTCTGGGCGTATGACGAAAGCGCACGGTCGATCTGCTTGGCGGCTTCGAGGGCGCGGCCTTGCGCGAGGGCGGCCTCCGGGGCGAGCGGGTCGTCGGGGCTGGATGCCAGGAACCCGTCGAGCGCTTCGGCCGCCTCACCGGGCTTGCCGCCGTCGAGCAAGGCCCAGCCCAGGCCGACTCGCGCCCTGGAAGCGAGTGCCGGGTCGGTCGTCTCGCCGACGGCCTTTCGGAACTGCGCGGCGGCCTTGTCGTATTGCTTTGCGCTGAGGGCCGCCTCGGCGACTCGGACGCGGCTCGGTGCAAGCGACTTGCTCTTGGGGAATTTCTCCGCAAGCCGGTCGAGGGCCTTTTGCGCGGCGTCCGGCTCGTTGAGCACGAGGTGGGACTGGACGAGGTACGCCAGGGCGTAATCGGCCACCTCGCCATCGGGTTTGTTCGCGAGGTACTTTTCGAGCGCGGGGACGGCTTCCGCGTAGTTCTTGGCCTCGACGTGCCCCTGGCCGACCATGAACTGGGCGTCGGCGGCGATCGGCGCGGCGGCGGTCTTCGCCAGGGAGTCAAGGATCTCCGAAGTTTTGCCCGACTGGCCGTCGGCCCTGTAGGCAAGGCTCAAATAGTACCGGAGGGCTTCGGCGGTCGCGGGGCTCGGCTTATCGTCGGCGAGGGCCGCGTTCAGCGTGGTCACGGCCTCTTTGGGGTTCCCCTTCGCCAGTGAGGCCCTTGCGGCGACGAGCCGGGCGTCGGCTTTCAAGGGGCTGTTCGGGAACCGTTCGAGGAACGTATCGGCGAGCTTGGCGGCCTCGTCGGGGTCGCGCTCGTCGAGGGCGAGACGTGCCGCGCGGGCGAGTGCGTCGTCGGCCCAGGGGTCTTTCGGGTCGGCCTCCGCGGCGCGGAGGAACCGGGCGCGGGCCTCGTCGGGCTTGCCCATCTTTAACGCCGCTTCCGCCGACCGGAAGACAAGCGCCGAGGCCATCGGGGTCTTGGCGAACTTCTTGGCGGCCTCGTCGAGGTCGTTTCGCGCGACTTCGGCGTCCCCGGCCTCGATCCGCGAGGTTCCCAAGGCGAAGGCCGCCTGCGCCCCGAGGTTCTGCGGGGCCTCGGTCGCGACGGTCCTCAGAATCGCCTCGCCCTCCTCACGCTTCCCCAAGCGGAGCAGGGCCTCCGCGCGGGCAAAGCGGGCTTCGGCGACGAGTGGGCTTTGCGGAGCAAGCTTCTCGACGTTATCGAACGCCTCCGCGGCCTTGTCGTCCTTCTTGGCCCGGGCTTGAAGCTGGCCGATCTGGAACCAGGTGCGGTCGGCCCAGTCTTTCCCGCCTTTCTCGGCGAGGGCGGTGAACGCCTTGAGAGCGTCGTCGCTCTCGCCTTGAAGGGCGAGGGCGCGCCCGAGCCCGAACCGGGCGCGGTCGGCAAGTCGTCCTTCGGGGTGAGAGGCGAGCGAACGCTCGTAGGACTGTCGGGCTTTCGCCAGGTCGCCTGACCTGAGGCAGACGTCGCCGAGGTACGGCCAGGCGGTGTCCGAATGTTTGTGGTTCGGAAACTCGGTCGTGAACTTCTCGAACGCCTGCCGCGCGCCTGCGAGGTCGCCAAGCATGTAGGAGGTCTCGCCCACGCGATACCAGGCGGTGCCGGCGCTGGGGTGTTCGGGGTTCCGGCGGACGAATTCCTCGAACTGGGTGCGGGCCTTGGCATACTCGCTCTGGAAGAGGCGGGCGTTGGCGAGGCCGAAGCGACCTTCCGCGGCCTCGGGCGAACCGGGCTTCGCGTCCTTGAGGAAGCGTTCGTATTCCTTGGCGGCTTGATCGTAAAGACGTTCGCGGAAGAGTCCGTTGGCGAAGTTCAGGGCTTCGGGAACCCGCCGGGGGCGCGCCTGGGTTGTCCCGCCGGTCTTGGGAGTTTGGGCCGTGACTGCGGTCGTTGATTGAAGGACGAAAACGATGCCGATCGCGGCCGTCATGAGCCGACGTGCGCGGGCGGATGAAGGGGCGTCTTGTTGCGGCTCGAGGGGCAGGGGCACGGGTCCGTCTCCTTGGACGTCGTGTCGCGCCGAGAGGGCGCGGGGGTCACTCCGTTCGGCCAACCTCCTGGCTCGTTGGCGGTTCCAGACCACGTTATAACCGCAGTTCCGGTTTTTCCTCAAGCCAACCCGGATAAGCGCGGGCATAATCCTTGAGTCGGGTGGGTGGTCCGCTCGTCGCTTCGGGTTGACTGAACGGTTCCCGCCGTGAAATGTGCGGGTTCTTTGGCGAAATATTCGCGGCTCGTTGAAAAAAGTGCCCCGAAAGGTTTGCCCGGAACCTCTGGAATGTCCGTCTTGCCGAGAGTTTGCGCGTGTGGACGTCGTTTCTTTTCATCATGAAGTTTCATTCGCACACGGCTTTAACGTCTTGACAAGATGGGGGGGATGCCCGAATATTTGACTTAGATTTCGGGAAACCCGCAAAATTCCCAGAAGCCGCAGTCAACGATCTAGTATACTGGAGCAAACCTGACCGGATTGGTGTGGGTCCAGTCCACGTCAGGTTGAATTTGCTGTTCTTCGGAGAGCGCATCGATGAACGTCCGTAACGTCCTCGGCCTTGCCGCCGCCTCTTTGGTGGCTTTGAGCCTGTCCAACGTCGCCGGCGCCCAGTCGCCGCAGGCTCCTGGCAAGGCCTACCCGGCCGCCCAGGCTCCCGGCAAGGGCATGCCCGCCGCTCAGGCTCAGGCACCCGGCAAGGCCATGCCCGCCGCTCAGGCACCCGGCAAGGCCATGCCCGCCGCTCAGGCCATGCAGGCCGCCCCTGCCAAGATGCTTCCGGCCGCTCAGGCTCCCGGCAAGGCCTACCCGGCCGCCCAGGCTGCCCCGGCCGCCCCTGCCAAGATGCTTCCGGCCGCTCAGGCACCCGGCAAGGCCTACCCGGCCGCTCAGGCTTTTGCCCCGGCAAAGGCCCTGCCGGCCGCTCAGGCTCCCGCCAAGGTTGCCCCGGCTCCTCAGGGTGCGCCCGCGGCTCCCGCCAAGGCCGCCCCGCAAGCTTGATCGCGACGAATCGTTGGTTCTCGATCGATCGTTCCCCGGCCGCATGTTCGGCCGGGGTTTTTTTGCGCGCGAAGTTCCCGCGGTGGCGACGCTGAGGAGGCGGGATCACGATGGAGTCGGGAGAGTCGCGCCGAACCGGGCGGCTGACCAAGGACGGATGACCGAGATGCCCGATGCCCGATGCCCGATGCCCGATGATCAATGCCCGAAGGAAGACGAAGCCGTTGCTCCGACCCGAGTGCCCCGTGGCGGGTCGCTATGCCCGATGATCAATGCCTGAAGGAGGACGAAGGGCTCTGGGGAAGATCCCGGTCGCACTTCTTGGTCATTGACCATCGGACATTGGGCATCCCGAGAACTCCTCGTCGAAAATGAAACCGCCCCGGACGCAGGGATAAGCCACTGGCGGGCGGCCGCGGATTGCGTTAAGCTGCTTGAGACGAAGGCCTCGGAGTCGGCCTTGTTCGGGCCGATCCGGTCCCGCCCTTCGCGGCGCAGGCCGTGATCGCCCAGGTTGTTCCCGCCGTGTTTCCCGCTCCGGAGGGGAAATACAAGTTCGGACCCGCCCAGGGACGGGACCACACCACACCACACCGGAACGGGCCGGGAACTGACCCGATTCAAGATTCAAGACGGAACGACCGGAGCGGTCCGCAACCGGCCGGGCGAGCGCGTTTCGCCTTACCCGAAGGCGTTTCGCGGAGGGCTCCCGCATCGCTTGAGGTCCCGACGAGGGGCCCGACGGATGTCCCTCCCCCGGTCCCAACCCCAGGAGAACAGGCCCGCCATGATGATTTATGTCGGTAACCTTGCTTACGAAGTCAACAACGACGAACTGCGCTCCCTCTTCGAGACCTACGGAGCGGTCGCCTTCGCGGAGGTCCAGGTCAAGTCGCGCACGGGCCAGTCACGCGGCTTCGGGATCATCGACATGCCCAAGGACGACGAGGCGCGTGCCGCCATCGCCGCGCTCAACAGCAACAACCACCGCGAACGTCCCCTGACGGTGAACGAATCCCGTCCCCGGCGGACCGTCCGCGACATGTACGCCGGCGGCGGCTGGTTCGGCGCGGGCGGAGGTGGCGGCGGCTGAGCCGATTTCGGCCGGGTGGGAAAAGTCTAACGATTCTGAACCGGGAATCCTCCCATCGAGAATTGACAAAATCGCCCTCTCGACGTTGACGTTCCGTTCACCGCGCGTCCGCCGAGAGGTTCGCTTCGAGGGGAGGAGGCCGATTCGCCTCCCCTTTTTTTTTCAACGAGCCCACAGAAGGCTGGAAATCGTCCTCGTTCCCACGGTCCTCCGCGGGAATGCCGTCCTGGACGCTCCGCGTCCCTATTCCGCGGAGGCCGGACGACGCGGGGATCGCCGAATCCATAACTTTCCGGTTTCAGAAACAGGTTTTGGTCGTACGCGACCAGTGCCGGGTTTGCCCCGAACGCACACTGGTCGGGTACGACCAGTGGCACCCAAAGCACATCTCTCTCAAGTTATTAACTCAGCGACCCGAGCGTCGGGGACGGCATTCCCGCGGAAGACCGTGGGAACGAGTCGCGCCGGGCTCTTTCGCTCTGTGTCGGGGCGTTGTTTTTTTTGAAGCGTTCCCTATCCTTCCTGCGCTTACACGATTTCGATTCGATGACAATCCGTGTCACCGGGCGGAATGTCGAGCGATTTCGCGCCTGGAGTCGGAACGGGGATTTGTCCTTGCCCCTGACCGTTGCGGCCGGAGACCCTTCGGCGTAACCTATGGGGGACTGAAGTCTTCCACCCGGGTGCCCGGACGGTTCGGGACTCCTCCTTTCCTGTTTTACGTCCCAGCGAGGCGCGTGTCGGCCCGGCTCAGGGCTCCCGCCTCGCGGACTCTTGTAGGCGATTCATGTCCAAGAACGAACGCGAACGCAGCTTGGCGGTGTTCGTCGACCTGGAAAACCTCGCCATGGGGTTCCAGAACTCGCGGAAGACCAAGTTCGATATTCAGAAGGTTCTCGAACGCCTGGTCGAAAAAGGTAAGCTGATCGTCAAGAAAGCGTATGCCGACTGGAACCGCTATCAAGGATACACGGCGCCTTTTCACGAGGCGGCCATCGAGCTGATCGAGATCCCCAGGCGGAGCCAGACCGGCAAGAACTCGGCGGATATCCGCCTGGTCGTGGACGCGATGGACCTGGCCTGGAGCAAACCCCACGTCGACACCTTCGTGATCGTTTCGGGAGACTCCGACTTCTCCCCCTTGGTCTCCAAGCTCAAGGAAAACGGCAAGCACGTCATCGGCCTGGGAATGAAGGGTTCGACCTCGGAGCTGCTTCGCGACAACTGCGACGAGTTCATCTATTACGAGGACCTCGAACGCCAGGAAGCCGACGAGCAGCAGATCGCGACCGACCTGAACCTCCTGGCCGAGCTTCCCGAGCGGAAGCGGGAAGTCCACACGCTCCTGATCGAGGCCTGCAACGCCCTGAGGCGGGAGAACCATGAGGTTCTCTATGCCTCCATGATCAAGGACACCATGAAGCGGAAGAAGCCCTCCTTCGACGAGAGCTACTACGGATACCGCACGTTCACCCATTTGCTCGAAGACGCCGACAACCTTGCCCTTGTCGACATCGAACAGAACCCCAAGAGCGGCACCTATGTCGTGACCCGGGTTCACGGCGAGGGCGACTCTTCCAAGAAAATCCGGCTCCCCAAAGGCACTCCGACCCCGGGGCAAAATTCCGGGCAAGGCGGCCGCCGCTAGACCGGGCCGGTCTCGAACCTCTCCCAGCTCGAAGCGCACGGACCTCACGACCACGACCCCTCAACGAGTGAGACAGGAGACCTGGTGACATGTCCGATCACCCCGATCATCCCGCAAAGGACGATTTCCCGGCCGACTTCTTCGACGACGTGAGCGAACCGTCGCCGGTTCTCGGGGCCTCAGCGCCCACGGAAGACTGGGGCGTGACGGCCGATCCCCAGCCGTTCGCGGGACACACCCCTGAACCGAACATGCCCCCGATTCACGCGGCCGCACCGGTCGACTACACGGAACCGACCGCCGTGCCCAAACCTCTCCCGCACCCTGCCGCGCACCAGTATCCGTCGCTCCCGCCCGACCCGCCGCGATCGGGTACGCCCGCCTTCGCGGGTATGCTCGGGACGTTGATCCTCGGCGGGATCGGCACGGCCATGTACATGACCATGACTCAACCCACGTCGACACCGCCGCCGGCCGCCGCGGCCGCGCCCGCCGCCCCCGTCGGGGAAGTCACGGCCGCCACGCCCGCGCCCACCGATCCGATCGCCGCGGAAGTCAAAGAGCTGAAAGGTCAACTCGACTCGCTATCGGGTCAGCTCAAAGGGTTGATGACGAAGGTCGAAAGCCTTCCCAAGCCGCCGGAACCCGTCGACCTCGCGCCCGTCCAGGGCAAGATCGACGACCTGGCCAAGAGCGTGGCGACCGTGACGGCGCTCTCCGACAAGGTCGGAAAGCTCGACGAACGGCTCGGCGGGATCGACGGCGGCATCAAAACCGTCAACGAGAAAGTCGCGGCGCTCTCCGAAGAGGTTAAGAAAGCCGCCGCCTCGCCCACTGTCGCCGCGATTAAGCCCGAGGATGACCAGACGGCGACCGCCTTGGCCGAAGGTGCCGGGCTGTTCAAAGCGGGCAAGTACAAGGAGGCCAACGACGTCTTCAAAAAACTCGAAGCCGCCGACGCCAAGGACGCCCGAGTCTACTACTATGCCGCGCTCGCCAACGGCCTGACCACGAAGGACTGGCAGAACGAGACCGTGAAGATCGCCGCGAAAGGCGCCGAGCTCGAAAAGGCCGGGACCACCAAGCCGGCCGACGTCGACGCGGCCTTCGCCGACCTGCCCGCCAACCTCAAACCCTGGCTGACGTTCTTCCGGAAGGCGGCGAAGTAAGGCGGTTCACTCAAACCGGGGGATCAGGTCGCCGCCGCGGAGATCCGCGCCGAGCGACTTGTCCGCGCGAGGGCCTGTCATGTCCCTATCACTCGCCGTCCGGATTTTCGTGGGGGTCGCGGTCCTTCTCGTGCCGGTGTCGACTTTCGGCGCCGAACCCGATTCAGAGGCCAACGCCAAGGCGAAACGGAATTTTCAGGACGGGAAGTTCGGCCTCTTCATCCACTGGGGTGTTTACTCGCTCCTGGGTAAAGACGCCCGGGTGATGGAAAAGGACAAGCTCCCCGTCTCTGAATATGAGAAGCTCGCCCCGCGCTTCAATCCCGGCGACTTTGACGCCGAACTCTGGGTCAAGACGGCGAAAGCCGCCGGAATGAAGTACGTCACCGTCACGGCCAAACACCACGACGGCTTCTGCATGTACGACAGCAAGTTGACCCGTTACGACGTCGTCGACGCCTCCCCGCACGGCAAGGATCCGCTCAAGGCACTTGCCGACGCGTGTCATAAACACAAGATCGCGCTCTTCTTTTATTACTCCTTGTTGGATTGGCACCACCCCGACTATTTCCCCCTGGGACGCACCGGCAAGTCATCCGGGCGTGAGCCTCGGGGCGACTGGGCGAAGTACGTCGCCTACTATCAGGGGCAAGTCCGCGAGCTTTGCACGAACTACGGCGAGATCGGCGGCGTCTGGTTCGACGGGTTCTGGGACCGTCCCGACGCGGCGTGGGACCTGGAAGGAACCTATAAGCTCATCCACGCGCTCCAACCCGAGGCGATGGTGGGCAACAACCACCACCTCGCCCCGTTCGCCGGTGAAGATTTTCAGACCTTCGAGAGTGACCTCCCCGGTGAAAGTTCCTCGGGCCTCAACAAGTTGGCGGCGAACCCGACCTTGCCGCTGGAGACGTGTGAGACGATGAACGGTTCGTGGGGCTACAACGCGTCGGACCGCAAGTTCAAGACGTCCGCCGACGTGATCAAGCTGCTCGTGAACGCGGCGGGGCGGAACGCGAACCTGCTCCTGAACGTCGGCCCCAAGCCCGACGGCTCGCTGCCGAAGGAGGTGACCGAGCCCCTGGCGGAGGTCGGCCGCTGGCTCGAAACCCACGGCAATTCGATCTACGGGACGCGGGGAGGACCGGTCCGGCCACAACCCTGGGGCGTGTCGACCGTGGCCGGGGAAGACAAGCCGATCCCCGCGGTTTATCTCCACGTCCTCGACCCCAAAGCGCCCGTGCGTCTGCCGGGTTCGATGCTCGCGTACCAGGCCAGGATCTTCGGCGCCGCCGAGGGCTTGCCGAGGATCATCAAGATCGGCGGGCAGGCCGTGGTGACGGTCCCCGAAGCCGAGCGGTCGCCCATCGACACGGTGATCGTCCTCAGCCCGGTGATCTTTCCAACGGAGATCCCCGCGCGCCCTCGGGAAAGCCGATGAGCGGCGGAGTGCCCGGCGATGCACGGAAGTTCGACCCGGTAAGCGCCTTCATGGCGTTGGTCGCGACCGTGGCCATCCTCTGGGGGGCCTGGATGCGGTTCGGCCCCTCGCCGACGCCCGAGCCGCTCGCGCCCGGAGCGAAGTTGCCGCCGCTGAAACTCATCGACCCGGAGACCAACGAGCCGGTGTTGCTGCTCGGCCTCCGCGACAAGGTCGTCTGGGTCACGTTCTGGTCGGCGACCGCGGTCGAAGCCCGTTCCGACCTCAACGACCTGCAAAGCGTCTGGGGCCGGTTCCAGCCTCATTCGAGGTTCGCGATGGCGGCGGTGGCCATCGACGCCGACAAATCCGGGGCGGTGCGGAAGCTGATCGCGACGGCAAAGGCGACCCTGCCGGTCTACCTCGCCGCGCCCGAGACCCGCAAGCGATTCGGCGCGGACGCCGCGAAGCTCCCGCTCCACATCCTGATCGACGACACCGGACGCGTCGCCGCCGTGGCCCAGGGCCGCGATGGAGCGACCTTCGCCCGCCTCACCGAGCAAGCCAAGCAGCGCCTCGACCAGATCGATCCCTTGGGAAGTTCCCGGTTCGTCTTATCACGAAAATCAAACTCATCCGCGGATGACGCGGATAGACACAGATGAAGAATCAAAACATTAAGCTAAATTAGCGTTATTCCAATCGTTTTATCCGCGTTTATCCGCGGATGAATTCGCTTTCATTCCCACGCCGCATCCAACCGGGAGCGAAGGGCGGCGGCGGCTTTGCGGGGGGAGTCGGCCTTGACGACCGCCGCGCTCACCGCGACGCGGCGGGCCCCGGCCCCGATCGCGTCGTCGATGGTTTTCTCGTCGATCCCGCCGATCGCGAACCAGGGGAGGTTGGTGACTTCCGCGGCGTGACGGACGTGGGCGAGCCCCGCGTGTTCGGGGAAGTCCTTGGTCAGGCTCGGGAAGACGGGGCCGACGCCGAGGTAATTCGCGCCGGCGAGGACCGCCTTGTCGAGCTGGTCGCGGTTGTGGGTGGAGACGCCGACGGTCGCCGTCGGGCCGACGACCCGGCGCGCGTCGCGGAGGCTCATGTCGTCCTGGCCGAGGTGAACGCCGTCGGCTCCGGCGAGCCTCGCGAGGTCGGGCCGGTCGTTGACGAAAAACCGGGCCTTGGCCTGCGCGGTCAGGATGCGGACCTCTCGGGCGCGGCTGAGCCATTCGCGGTCGGGGATGTGTTTCTCGCGGGACTGGATCACGTCCGCGCCGCCGGCCAGGGCTTCACCGACGACCCAGGTCAGGTCGCCCATCGTGGGCAGGCCTCCGACGAGAACCATCAACCGCGCGTCGCCGAGAGTCCGGACCGAGGCCGCGGCGGTGAGCGTGAGCTTTTCGAGCGTGTAGACGTCGTAGCGGAGCACCTCGAACCGCCCGGAGATCCAGACGTCGATGAGCTTGGCGTATTCTTCGAGCGAGCGAAGGGCCTCGGTCGTCCGCTTGAAGTTCGCGGAGAGGACCGAGCGCGAGTCCGCTCGGGTCCGTTCCGACTGGGTCATGATGTGCATGCCGACGTCGCCGGGCGTGTCCCTGGCGCCGAGGAGTAGCTCGGGGTCGAGCCCCCGGAGTGCCTCGGCGAGGCGGTGGCGGACCTCCTTGATCCGGCGGGTCAGGCCGGGGTCGTCGAGAGTGAAGCGGACGTAGTCCTCGACAACGCGAAGGCCTTCGCGGGCGCGGTTGGCGGAGGCGTCGAGGATGCGGCCGAGGTCGATCTGGCTTGCGGGCTCGCCGAGGTTCAGCGGCGTGATCTCGTCGGGCAGCGGCAGCGGCTCTGTGTCGATGGCCACGGACTCGGTGAGCCTGCCGATCAAAACGGCGACCTCGACCCCCGCGGCACTCAGCACGTCGGCCGTTTCTCCCGGGGTGGCGATGAGGCCGGTGAGGAGATGCTCGGTGCCGATCGCGCGGTTCCGGTCGAACGCCCTCGCCTGCTGCGCCGCGTCGTTTAGCACGGCTCGGAAGGAGGGCGATTCCGGGAGCTTCTCGGCGGCGATCGCGGTCACGGCGGCCTCGGAGAGCGATAGCTCGTCGGTGCCGAGTGCGGCCCAGACCCGCTCGGGATTAAGCCCGAACTCAGCGAGGACCTCAGCCGCGTGGCTCTCCGACTCATCGACCAGCGACGCCAGCAGGTCGGTCGGCTCGACCGCGCCTGCCCCTCGACGGATCGCCCTGGCCTGCGCCCGCTCAAGAGCCCGTTGCGCCCCGGCGGTGAATGATTCCAGCATGCATGAATCCTCGGACAAGACACCCCGTCAAAGGGCGGCCCCGTTCATTTTACCGGAAAGGTCGGCAAAAGCCCGAGGTACGGCAGGGCTGTTTCGTTTTCAATGGACCGAGATGCCCGATGCCCGATGGTCAATGGCCGAAGGAAAACTAAGGGGTCTGGGGAAGATCGCGGTCTCATTTCTTGGTCATGAACCATCGGACATCGGGCATTTTGAGAACTCCGGATCGAAAATGAAACCACCCTGCGAGGTACGGCATCGTGCTTGATTTCCGCGTCGGGAATGCACAAGATAATCGTGACGTCTCCAACCTCGTACCTGCCCGCCGGAACGGTCGTTGCGTTTCAAGAGCGTGAGATGTAAGGATGCGTGAACCGGTTCGGGCGGTCCCTCCTTCGAGTCTCTTCGGCCGCATTCACCAGGAACCCACCATGACCCACCGCCTTGTCGCCTTCGGGCTCGCCGCACTTGCCGTCGCCGCCGTCTCGTTCAGCGTTTCGGCCGCCGACGCGAAGAAACCCGCCTCGGTCCTTGATTTTTCGGTGCGGGACATCGACGGCAAGCCCGTCGACCTTTCCAAGTATAAAGGGGACGTGATCCTGGTCGTGAACACGGCCAGCAAGTGTGGTTTAACCCCGCAATACAAGGGACTTGAGGAGCTCTACGGCAAGTACAAGGCCAAGGGCTTCGAGATCCTTGCGTTCCCCGCCAACGAGTTCAATAACCAGGAACCGGGGAGCGATTCGGAGATCAAGCAGTTCTGCACTGCGAAGTATAACGTCACGTTCCCGGTCTTCTCGAAGATCGTCGTCAAGGGCGAGAAGATTCACCCGCTTTACTCGTTCCTGACGAGCAAGGAGACCGACGCGAAGTTCTCCGGCGAAATCCCCTGGAATTTCGCGAAGTTCCTGGTCAACCGCAAGGGCGAGGTGATCGCGAGGTTCGCACCCACCGACAAGCCCGAAGCCGAGAAGGTCACCAAGGCCATCGAGACGGCGCTCGCGGAAGCGAAGTGACTGGGGGAATGGCGGATGAGGGATGGCGGATTTCGAAGCCGCCCGAATCACGAATGAAGTGAGCGATCGGTTTCGGACTCGCCGTTTCCTCCGTCATTCGCCCTCCGTCATTCGTCCTCCGTCATTTACGCACTGACACCAACGCGAGACCCGACGTCGTTTGACGCCGGGTTTCATTTTGCGCTCGTGTTCTTGAAGTGTCGCGGAATTCAGCTCAGCCTTCAGGCCTCGCATCGTTCTTGACCACCGTCTCGGCGGCCTTTGCGGTCGCCAGTCGGGGAGGGGGGAGTTGCCCGGGATCGGCGACGACCTTGTCGCCGGGCTTGAGCCCGGAGAGAACCTCTCCGAAACCGGGGTCGGTCAATCCGATCGCGATCTCGCGCCATTCCCAGGCGGGTTTGCCGTCCGCGGCTTTCGCGGGGAGAGTCACCGCCGCGAAGGGTTTGTTCTCCACCCAGCGCACGGCCTGGATCGGAACCCGCGTCACCTTGCGTTCCCGGTTGATCTCGAAGGTGACCTCGGCGCTCAGGCCGGGGCGGAGGTCGTCGAAACCGCCGTCGTCGATGTCGACCATCGCGAAATAGACGCGGACGTCGGACATCGGGCCGTTGGCGGGGGCGGGGATCGGCGTCACCTCGCCCACGGTGCCGATCATCGGGCGGTCGGGGAAAGCATCCACGATCACCTGAGCTTTCATGCCCTTTTGGATCAGGGAGACCTTCGACTCGTTGACTTTCGCCTTGACCCGCATGTGGTTGGGGTCGGGAAGGTTAAAGATCGGCTGGCTCTCGCGGACGGTGACCCCTTCCTGAATCTGGGCGTCGGTGCTTCCCCAGGCGTTGGTCTGGTTGGCGTAGACGACGATCCCGTCGCGGGGGGCGCGGAGCGTGCAGTTGCCGATCATCCGTTCGAGCTTACGGAGCCGTTCGTCTTCGAGTTGAAAGATCGATTCCTGCGCGAGCTTGTCGGCGCGGATCGCTTCGATCTTGGCCTGAAGGTTTTTCAGAAGCCGAGGCGCGGTGAATTTCTGAAGACGGTTGGTCATCCCTTCCGCCTCTTTGAGGGCGATCTCGGTTTGCTGGACGGCGAGCTCGTCGGCCTTGACCTGGGCGGGGGCTCGGAAGCCCTTGGCGCCGGTCTCCTTCGACCATGCGTAATTCTTGACGGCCCGGTCGACGTCGGTCTGGCAGCTCTGAAGGTACTGGCGGATCAGGTCCGCGTCTTGTTTGAAAATGCCCTCTCGATATTCGATCTGAGTGATGGCGTTCACGTCGAGAGTGTACTGAACTTGCTCGACCTGCGACTTGGCCTGCGCCCAACGGATTTTCTGAGCGGCGAGTTCGTCCTTGAATGAGGACGAATCGAGTTCGCAGACCACGTCACCGGCCTTGACTCGCTTTCCTTCCGGCAGGATCTCGATGATTCGGGTCGCGCCGGGTTTCTCCATCATTCCCATCTGTCCGCCGCCGCCTCCTCCGCGACCTCCACGGCCGCCACCTCCGCCGCCGCGACCGCCGCCACCACCCGCCATATTCGGGTCGACCTGGGTGGCGGTCTTGGACTGTGCCGCGGCGCCTGACCGAGCCTTCGCCGATACGTAGGGAGGAACCTGGTAGGTGAAGCTGCGGATGACGGGCCTGACGGCCGTGGTCGTCGCCGCCGCGGAACCCGCCGTGGCTGACCCGCCGGCGCCGCCGGACATTCCGCCGCCGCCGCCCCCGCCCCCGCCTCCACCACCGCCGCCGGCACCCCCCGCGCCGCCGCTCGCGGCGGGTGCCGCGGCCGTGCTGCCCGCGGCGCTCGCCGAGTTCGCCATAAGGGTGGATGCCCCGCTGGCGGCCGCGGTCTTGCCCGCGGCCCCGGCTCGTCCTTTCGCCGACGCCTTCATTTTACCGGCGGCCGGAGAAGGGGCGACCGGCGGTTGTCCGCCGCCCTGTCGCGCGCCACCGGCGGCCCCGCCGGCGTTGCCGCCCATGCCCCCTTGCCGACCCGCGGCGTTCGCCGCGCCGCCGGTCAAGCCCAGGAGCGATTCGACCTGACAGCGAACGGTGGCGTTGTTGGCACTTTCAAGCGCACCGTTTTCCGTGACCACGAAGCCCATCTCGCCCTCGTCAACGGTCAAGGTCGCCAGCGTCACCGTCTCGGACTGGCCGAGAAGCGTTGTCGGCAACACGCCGGCCTGCCATGCCAGGTAACCGCCGACAGCCGCGACCGTGATGACCGTGGTGGGCAACCAGCGCCTCCACACCGAGCGCGTTTCCTCGGGGATCAAGAGCACATTGGCGCGAGGAGGCGGAGGCGGGGGCTTGGGTGGAGAGGGAAAGGCCGTCGGCGTGGTCATCAGCGAGAGACCTCCACGGGCTCAAAGACGGAAATTGCCCGATTCCGGGCGGTAGGGCGGGGTTCATTGCCTTCAGTCCCATTCCGTGAGACGAACAAGAACCTGATCAAGGAGAGTCGGTCGGCGAGAAATGAAGGTCACCCGGGCGGATCCAAGATCCCGGCACCCTTCCTCTTATAAGTATAGCGCTTCCGGTATTCCGGGTGGCTGAGGGATCTGAACCGAAAATGATCGATTGCCGACAGAAGGCTAGAAATCGTCCTCGTTCCCGCGGAGGACCATGGGAACGAGTCGCGCCGGGCTCTATAGCTCTGTGTCGGGTCGTTGAAGATAATCGATTGCCGATGTCCAATAGCCAATAAAACCAACTCAATCGGCCATCGGTCATCGGTCATCGGTCATCGGCCATCGGTCATTACTGAGGTCAACCGCCCAGAATCCTGGAAGAGGCAGGAAGTATTATCTGAATTCCTTGCCGCGAAGCAACACGCCGTTTTCCCGGGCACTCCCGGTTTTGGCGAACCGAACGCCTGAAGTTGAACCGCGACGGCGCGAAGAAAACTGATCTCGCGAGATTTCGCTCAAAAAAGCCGACCGATTTTGTGAAGACGTCAACCTAAACCTCGTGATCGGA
>JAYUFP010000357.1:0-1856 GCA_043738665.1 Isosphaeraceae bacterium | reverse complement strand
CTCCGACCCGTAGCGGAGGTTTCCCGCCGTCTTCGAGAAGAAAATCAGGGCCTCGACAAATGTAAGAGAGATACTTAGAATAGAGTTCAATCCCGTCGAGGTTGGGCGTCCTCTCTCTGCCGCCCGCCGTTTGTCGACTTGACACGACAGCGCGTCCTTTTCAATCCGCCCACGTCACGCACGAGAGCGGGTCCGTTCGGCTTGTCGATCCGGACCCCGGGATCGGTCCCTCCCTCGACTCCGTGGTGTGTGCGAAGGCCCGAAGGAGACACGGTGATGGAGTTCCTTTCGGAAGACCCGACGTACCTGGTCGGCGGCCTTGGCGTCGTGGCGGCGGCATTCCTGGTCCTCTTGAAGGCGACCCAGCAGGGGAAATACCTGCTCCGCGCCCTGGTGGCGATCGGCCTGGCGCTGGGGGTCCTGGGTGTCGAGCGGCTCTGGGTCACGGACAATGAACGGATCGAGAACGCGGTCTATTCCCTGGCCAAATCCGTCGAGAAATCCGACTCCGACGGGGCTCTCGCCCAGATGACCGACGACGTTCAGTACAACAACGGCGGCAATTCCATGCCGAGCCTGGTCACGAGAGCCTTCGTGAAGTCGGCGATCGATAACGCCAAGTTCGACTTCCTCCGGATCACAAGATTGACGACCAGCGCCGGGGGCCAGACGCGGCGCGGTCGGGCCGAGTTCCAGGTGGTCGCCAGCGGCAGCTTTCAGCGCTACAACCAGTTGAACTTCGGCACGGCCAACTCGACGTGGTCGCTGGGCTTCAAAGAGACGAGCCCCGGGGTCTGGAAGGTGAACCGGATCACCCCGGTGAGCCTGCCGGGGGGCCAAGGCGTGCTCCCCGCGGGGGACGTCACGGGGGAAATCCACATGCCCACCGGGATCGGAGAAAAAGGACCGCCCCCCGGCCGAAGGCGAAACATCGACGGCCTGCGACCTCGCGCCGAGGGTTCGCCGCCCCCCGCGTTCCCCCTCTCGAACGGGCAACGCGCGGTCATGCCTTAAGGTCGAGCCATGTCACGGAGGTGATCTGCGGTCATGGAGCGAACCCGGCCGTGTCCCAAGACAGTCGCCCTGGCTCGGGCTCGGTGGAAACAATGGAATCGACACAAACCCAGCAGGCATCGACTCGGGTTGAAGATGAGCCGGCGCCAGGGTGTCAGACGATCGCCCTCGCGCCGGCTCCAATTCACCCGGCTCGATGCCGATGTTTGGCGAGGCCGACCGCCTGACAGTTCCACGAAGGCTCGCGACATCCCTGAATCCCCGCCCTTCCCGTCCGGGACCACTCAGATCATCCCGTGAACGCAAACGGATTTTCAAAGGTCGTCCGTTTTTTTCAATCGCCGTTTGTAAAAAAAGGCCGACATTCCGCCGCGCCGCGCTCCACGTTTAGCCGCAAGATCGTCACGATCCGCATATCTTGATCGCAAATGGTCGCCTTTCCGAAATTTCCCCCATGTTTCGGTTCCGGGTCCGGGAATTGCTTTGATTTCGTGAGCAAGGCCGATGGCCGGCCGAAACGGCGAAATGCTCGACTGGCCATCGACCCTCGGTCACTCGCGACCGGATCGCACGAACGGGCGGGGGGCCCGCAACCCACCGGGCCTCCCCGCTCTCCTTCCCGTCCTTCAGACGTCGGCATTCCTTCAACTTTATGACGGTTCGCGTGTCCGCCCCGGATCGGACCGGACCGGACTGGACTGGCGCTTGATGCGTCCGCGTCCCCGCTGCGCGCGGGCCGTCTCTTGATAACACTCCCGTTTGCGTGAAGGGGAACCCATGAGCTTCGCAACCCGATCGGTCGCCGCTCTGTTGATTCTGATCACGGCCTCCCAGGCTCAAGC
>JAYUFP010000356.1:0-1858 GCA_043738665.1 Isosphaeraceae bacterium | reverse complement strand
CGCCGTCGGCGATTCCCTTCATCTCTTCGAGGTATTCCTTATCGTAGCGACGAAGAAACAGGGCGTTGACCATCGTCCGCGTTTCCCGCCAGGCGGCGGCGGGGTCTTTTCCGCTTCGCTTGCCCGCGAGGGTATTCGCGTAGTCGGCGATCTCACGGAACATCAGGCGGCCGTGCTGATAGCCGCGTTCGTAAGGCGCCCCTTCAATATGAAGGACGATCCACCCGGCGCGCGGGTAGCGGTATGCCGGCCCGTAGCGTTGAACCGTGGCGGGGTCGGGCTTTTCGTTGGCAACGGTCAAATCGGGCTTCGCGGCGTTCGCGATTGCGGGGAGGGCGAGAACAAGGAGAGAGGCGAGCCAGGGACGAAGCGTTGAACCGAGCATGGCGGCTCCGTGGACGAAGGGCGAATGGAGATGGGCGTCGTTCTCCGGTCGTGCCGAACTTCGGGAGTGATTCTATAGCATTTTCGAGCGATTGCGAAAACAATCGGGGTCTGATTCGGGGCGGATCGAAAGGTCGCGGGGAAGAAATCAGGGGACTCAACCGCAGATGACGCCGATCAACGCCGATGAAGCGATGAAGGAAAACGATCAAGAGGCGGTCGAATCGCTCGTGGTTCCCGCCGCCGAGGATGAACCCTGGGACGCGATCGCCCTGGACCCCGAGACACCTCACGAACACCCGATCGAAGTCGTGACGCCGATCGAACCCGTCGCGAGCGTTCCGGATTTGCTCGCTTCGTTCACGACTCTCGGCGCACGAATCGACCGCCGGATCGACGGCTTGCAGACGCTTCTTGAGCGCGATGCCCGCGCCGAGGCGACTCGCGAAAAGGTCGTCGATCGGCTCCATGCCGAGCTTCAGGAATACAAGCAAGACCTGCTGCTGAACACGCTCCGGCCCGTGTTCATCGACCTGATCCAGCTTCACGACGACATCGGCAAGGTCGCCGCGGTTCCCGAGGGCGACGAGGCCGTCGATCTCAAGCGGCTCGTGAGTTTGATGCAGGGGTTTCAGCAGGGGATCGAAGACATCCTCTATCGCCAGGGTGTCGAACCGTTTTACGTCGAGGACGACGCCTTCGACCCCCGTCGCCAACGTGCCGTGGTGACGGTCGCGACCGAGAACCCCGGCCAAAATAAAACGGTCGCCGAGCGACTCCGCAAAGGGTTTCGCTCGGGCGACCGGGTGATTCGACCGGAGATCGTATCGGTCTATGCGGTTAAGAAGGCGACGTAAGACTCTACGAAGGATTGCAAAGTCCGTCCTTCTCCCCTCGGGAGACGGTGGCCGGAGGCCGGATGAGGGTTCCCTGTCTCCGCGTGAGGCAAAAGAGTCCTCATCCGTTGCTTCGCGGCACCTTCTCCCGGGGGGAGAAAGGTCAACGGCGGACCTTGCGATCCTCTTGCGTGAAGGTTACTTTTCCGCCTTCTCGAAGCGATAGACCTTGCCGTCGAGTTCCACCGTCACGGGTTCCTCGAAGGTGAGGTACTGGTTCATTTCCGATTTCTGCCCGGCGGCGAGCTTGAAAAACTCGTCGCTGAACTGGCGGATTACGACGGCTTTCGCGTCGTCTTCGGGTTTGACGACCGAGTCGATCCAGCGATCGCCCTTGCGATAGAAGGTCTTCGAACCGACTTGGCGGACGTTTTCGACGACCTTGGCGGAATCGGCCCGTTTCATCGCCACCATTCCTCCGCCCATCATCCCGCCCATTCCTCCGCCCATCGCACTCGCTCCCCGGCCCAGACCATCGAGGCCCGGAGCCATCGGTTTTCCGGACTGGTTTTGCTCGCCAGGGACGCGGTAGAAGCTGGAAGTCGCTCCCGAAGGAGCCGCGGCGCGTTCGGCGAGCT
>JAYUFP010000355.1:0-17063 GCA_043738665.1 Isosphaeraceae bacterium | reverse complement strand
GGCACGTCCCATGGACGATCACCATGTCGTCGCTCGTCGTGCTCGCGGGTTTGTTTTTCACCGATCGCGTCGGCCGTCGTGTGCTTGCGCGTTATTCGGGTCGCCTCGGATTCGATTCCCTTTCCGACGTCGCGGCCACGCCGTTGCTCCTCATTCTGATCGGCGTTTCGTCGACCGCGCTCTCACCGCTCGCCCTGGCCTATCGTCGTTATCATGAGCATGAAGCCGACCGCTTCTCTCTGGAATTGACTCATATGAACCGGTCGTCGGCGCGAGCGTTCGCGGACCTTCAGCGTGAGAACCTGGGGGTTCCTCATCAAACCTGGATCTACCGACTCTGGCGCGCAACCCATCCCAGCATCGCTGAAAGGATCACGTTCTGTAACGAATACCGGCCCTGGACTTCGAAAACGGCACTCCCTTTGCCTCCGAGTGACATCCGGTAAAGTTCGTCGGGGCCGTTTCGTTTTCGAGGAACCGAGATGCCCGATGATCAATGAACGAAGGAAGACCGAGGGATCTGGGGAAGATTGCGGTCTTATTTCTTGGTCATTGACCATTGACCATCGCGCATGGGGCATCCCGGGAACTCCAAGTCGAAAATGAAACCGCCCTGAAGGTCGCACCGTTACGGTTACTTAAATATTTTCGCCCCGAAAATGCCGATACATCTTTCAGGACGACGGCGCGCGGGCATGACTCGGGTCAAGAGTCCGGAGTTAGGGCGCGGTCGGGGGACGGAGTCTCTTGCCAGGACCGGCGAAAGATGGCAAGATTGCTAAGCTTAATTGAAGGTTCGTTGCCTCGCCCTCGATCCCTTCTCCGTCCTTTTCCGATTTCGAGAGCGGCCTGCCCCAACGGAAGGTTCAGCCCCTCTCGCTCACCCTGATCGACACCCTGCGTCCGATTTGCGGCGCGATTCCCCGACCAAGGACTGGGTCTTGACGCCCTGGGCTCTTCTCGCGGCACGTCTCCGCGAGATGACGCCCCCCGCGCGATTGGGATCGCCGTTCCGGACCGTGAGGAGCCGAGGTTTGACCGTCCATGAGAGATTTCGCTCGATCGTCAGTCGCCGACCGACCTGGGTCGCCGGGTTCTGGTTCGTGCTCGCCGCGGTCGTGGGTCTGACCGCTCCGAGCCTCTCGAAACTCTCAGCCGAGGGACAGGCGAGGGTGCTCGGACCGGACGCCGAGAGCCGTCGTGCCGCCAAACTCGTCGAACACGCCTGGCCCGAGCAATCGTATGGCTCTCTGGCCGTCGCGGCGATTTTTCGGCCCGAGGGTCTGACCCCGGAAGACTTTAAATATTACCACCAGCTTTCCCGCCGGTTCGCGAGTGAGGAGCATCCTCGCGGCGTTCTCCGCGTCCTGGGACCGGAGAGCGTGCCGGAAGTGGCCGCGCGGATGATCAGCAAGGACGGCACGGTCGCCTTGCTCGCGATCCCCCTGGCGCGCCCGTTCGTGAGCCCGATCACGCAGTCTTCGGTGAACTGGCTTCAGAGACAGTCCACCCGCCCCGACTTCACCCCCCCTTACGGCCTCCAGGTCAGCTGGACCGGCGATGCCGTGATCGGACGTGACTACATGAAGGGGATCCAAACATCGCTCGATCGCGCGGCGATCGCGACCGTGATTCTCCTTCTGATCGTTCTCCTGTCCGTCTACCGCTCTTTGCTGCTCTCGCTTGTCCCGCTCGTCACCATCGGCATCAGCCTGCTGATCTCGCGGGGGCTTCTTGCCTGGCTGGATGTTCTCGGCTGGGAAACCTCTCCGCTCGTCGAGCTCTTTCTCGTGGCCGTCCTGTTCGGAAGCGGCACGGACTTCTGTCTCTTTCTCTCCTGGCGTTTCGCGGAGAACTGGAACCCGGTCGACCCCGCGGAGGCGATGCGGAAAACCTTGCGGACCTCGTCCCTCGCACTTTTGACCACGGCCGGGACGGTGATCGTCGGTCTGTCCTTGATGGGTACTACGAAGTTCAAGCTCTTTTCGACGACCGGCCCGAGCGTCGCGCTCGGGCTCGCCTTGACACTGGCTGCGACGTTATCGCTCACCCCGGCGTTGCTCGTCCTTCTCGCCCGTGTTCGGCCACAGGCCTTTGAAGGCCTCACAAGGCCTTCCTCGCGGGTCTGGGAGCGATTCGGTCGTCTTGCGATGGCGAGACCGGCGTTGAGCTGGGCGATCGCGATGATGTTGATGACCCCGTTCGCCCTCGTCGCGTTGAAGGCGAACATGGTCCAGGACATTCTGAGCGAATTGCCGCGAAACACGCGATCGGCCGAGGCGTTCGAAGTGCTGTCCACGAAGTTCGATCCGGGGGTCTTCTCACCCCTGACGGTGGTTTTGCAGTCCGAACAAGACTTGCACTCCTCGGAAGGTCTCGCCTTGATCGACGATTTGAGCCGGTTTCTGGGACGTCAGCGCAATCTCACCGAGGTCCGCTCCGCCACCCAGCCGCTTGGATCACCCGCCCTGTTCGCAAGGGCGAGGATCGACTCTCGTCTTGGTGCCGTGAAAAACGGCTTTGGGGCCATCGCCGAAGGGGCGACCAAGCTTCAAAAGGGACTCAACGAAGGGGCAATCAAACTCCGCGCGGCCGTCTGGATCGAGGAAAAAACGGGCCTCTCGATCACGGGCACTCCGGTGAGCGTGACGACCGACCCCGAAGCTCGCCCCGCGTCGTTCCCTGTCGCGGCACCTCACACGTTGCCGAACCTGCCGTCGAGCCGAGACGCCATAGTCGCCGGATTTCGTCGGGCGTCGTCCGCCCTTTTGCATACGGGTATCGCGGGGGCGTTGGTTGCGTCGGAGCTACCTTCACAGGCTCCCAACCGGCAGGATGCCCCGCCGCATTCGGCCGATGACCCACGCACTCGACTGATCGACGAGCTGTTTCACGCCGCCGACGGGGCCGGTGAGATCGTCGCCGGGGCCGGCCGCGCCTCCCGAGAAGTCGGAGCCATTCTGACCGATCCGGTTGGCCGTCGCGCCCTCGACAGGCTCCTGATCGACGAGCGGACCGTCAAGGAAAACCCGGAGCTGAATCGGAGTTTCGCGACCTACATCACGCCCGACGGGCACTCCGCGAGGATCGACCTGACCCAGGCGGATCGCGTTTTCTCCGCGGGGGCGATGGACCAGGTGGTCACGCTCCGCCGCCGCCTGAACGAGTTCCTCGCCGACAACGACACGTTCAAGGTCACGGCCAGGATCGCCGGTTCGAACGCGGATAGTGCTGATATCCGGATGCTGACCCGGGCCGACCAGTTGCAAAGTTGGTTCGTGATTCCGATCGGCGTCTTTCTCGTGCTGCTCGTCGCGCTTCGCGACCCGATCGCGTGCGTCAATCTCGTCGCGACCATGTTGCTGACCTATCTTTTCGCCCTGGGAGCGACCTACCTCGTTTTCGTCGTGGGACTCGGCGCGGAAGGTCTGGACTGGAAGGTTCCGTACTTCCTGTTCGTGCTGTTGGTCGCCGTGGGTGTGGATTACAACGTGTTCCTGATGACGAGGCTCCACGAAGAGGCGTCGTCCTGGGGCCTTCGAACGGGCATCGTGCGGGCCATCGGACAGACCGGAGGGCTGATCACGTCGGCCGCGGCGATCACGGCTTGTAGCTTCGCCTCGTTCCTGTCGAGCCCGCTCGGCTCGTTGCGGCAACTCGGTTTCGCGCTCGTGGTGGGGATCTCGGTCGATGCCCTGCTCGTCAGGCCCCTGCTTGTTCCTTGCGGACACTGGTTGTTGACCCACCGTCGCGGCGGCGTCTGTCCCATCAAGCATGTGGAAACGTCTTTGACTCCGGTCTGAGGGCGAGACTCACGTTCGAACGGAGAATCAGAGGGAAGACTCCCGATTCTCAGTTGGCGGCGTGACGACTTTGGCGGGAGTCAGACTCCGGAGTGGATGACCGTCTCTCGCCTGATCTCCGTGGCGTTCGAGGTATTGCCGGCCGAGGTAGGTAGCCCGTCGCCATTCGTCTTCGCGGATACTCGTCCGCAAGGTTCGAATTTCCTCCGCCTCGTCGCAGAAGAAATCGGCGATCACCGGCCGGAAATTGGCGCACTCGTTGCCCGAGAGTCGCCCGAGGTCGAGGTCCGCGGCCACCGCGACGTCGCGAAAGCAGCGGTTCACGGAAACAAGTCGGCCGAAGACCCTCAGGCCGTATTCCTTGACGAACTCGTCGGGGAATCGAAGGAGCGCCACGGCGTCGAGCTTGTCGGCATAGGCGGCGATCCTGAGCGGGATCAGTGAGACCACCACGGCCGCGCGACGGTCCCCGTGCTTCAGGTGGTCGGCGATCATTTGTCGGACCGCCGCCTTGCTGCCGAATCGATCGGCGAGCCAGTTCCGAAAGCCATTCCCCTCGGCAAACAGCTCGGGACAGAACTGTTTCAGTTTTTCCGTCGAAAGCAGGAGCCCGGCCGTTTCGTCATCGCCCGGCCCGCGGTTGAGGCGCGAGGATCTGAGGCGGCTGTTGATGTAGGTCTTGAAACCCGGAATGACCAGATCCAGGACCATCACCGCGATCAAAACCGAGGCGAAGCCGAACGTGACCAGTGCGAACGCGAAAAAAAGCAGGATGAGCGCCAGCAAAGCCATGAGCAAGGGAATCGAGAAGGGCGACACGATCAGACCCCCGACCACCCCCAGAAGGGCGACCAGGTAAAGCACCCCGATCCTCGTCAAGGCGGTGGCTGTCCTCGAATCCGGCATCACGAAAGTTTCCTTGTCCCGGCTTGCGATGTCAGGTCACGGCGACACGGACTGATGTGCAAAGAAACAGCCTACCGGCTGAAGCCCGAAAAGTCACCGAGCACCAACTTGACACTCCCGGTCTTCACTTGTACAGTGCATGCATGAACACTATAACCCTGACCGAGCCCGAACACGCGATCCACGATCACGTCGCCGTCATCGGCGTGCGGACGACCCGCATCTACTGCCGTCCCGAGTGCCGACCGGGCCGTTCCCCGTTGCCCCGGAACTGTATCCCATTTTTGAATGCGCAGGCGGCTCGTGAGGCCGGTTACCGTGCCTGCAAGAAATGCCGGCCCGACGACGGACAGCCCGAAACCTTGCGCCACGGTCAGACACCGACCGCGATCGGCGAGGTTTTCGGGGCCGTCTCCGCCCGGGGGATCTGCGCGCTTTATCTTTGCGGCGAGGTCGTGGCGTCTCCCCTGGATCGACTCCGCAAGGACTTTCCCGCGGCGAATCTCGTCGAGGATCGCGAATCGGTCGTCGGAATTCTCAAAACGGCAGTCGCTCATGTTTTGACCGGAGAATCGATCGAAACGATCGCGCTCGATCTGCGCGGGACGGAGTTTCAACGGAAAGTTTGGGCCGCACTCTTGAAGATCCCGCGCGGCAAGACGACGACTTACGGTGCGCTGACTCGCGCCCTCGGGATGGCCCCCGGCGCGGCGAGAGCCGTCGGTTCCGCCTGTGGCTCCAACCCGCTGTCACTCATCGTGCCGTGTCATCGCGTCCTTCGTTCGGGCGGGGGTCTCGGCGGCTATTTCTGGGGACTGGAGCGCAAACAGGAGTTCCTGGACGCCGAGAATCCATCGTTCCGGAATACCGACCCGTTCGAGAAGGAAGTGGCCAAGCCGCATCTCGTTTCCCGCTGAACCCGACGACTAATTTGCACGACCGAGGTACTCTCCCGTTCGGGTGTCGATCCGAACGGTCGCGCCGGGTTCAAGGTGTTCGGGGACCTGGATGATGTGCCCGGTGGAGAGCGTGGCGGGTTTGGTGCGGCCCGTTGCGGAATTGCCGCGAACCCCTGGCGCCGTGTCGGTGATCGTCAGGTCGACCGTGTCGGGGAGTTCGATCGCGATGACCTCCTCGTCGACCACCAGGGCCTCGATTCCTTCCATGTTCTCAGTCATGAAGGGCATGTAGTCTCTGAGATCGTCCGCGGGAAGCGAGAATTGATTGAAGTCGGCGGCATCCATGAAATGAAAGACCTCCGGCTCGCGGTAAAGGTACTGGATCGGCCGGCGCTCGAAGCTGGACTCATTCAAAGCGTCGGTACCGCGGTATGACTTGTCGACCCGCGTCTTGGTCTTGAGGTTTCTCGCCTTGATCTTGTAAAGCGTGGCGGCACCCCGCGCGGAGGGAGTCTGGACGCTGATATGCTCGATGATGTGCGGCGCGCCGTCGATCTCGACGACCATCCGCTTCTTGAAATCCTTCGCGGGAACCACGGTTTTTCCACCTCGTCGCGTACGTGAAGTGTTCATGCCTCGGAGATTCGCCCCGAGGAACGTCATTTTAGCGGTGAGACAGGGGAGGGGTCAAAGTGAATTGTCCCCCCAATCGATGGCACGTAACTGAGTATCC
Organism: Isosphaeraceae bacterium; assembly: GCA_043738665.1. Taxonomy (GTDB): domain Bacteria; phylum Planctomycetota; class Planctomycetia; order Isosphaerales; family Isosphaeraceae; genus JAYUFP01. The sequence continues at coordinate 10,722 of JAYUFP010000355.1, read as the reverse complement.
GGGAGTGCATTACGATTGAGACTCGCCGTCAGTGCCCTTGGTGACGCAATTGTTCCGACGCAAGTCCGCAGCCGATTGACAACGGGACACGGCAGGGCTAGCCTTTCTGATGAACTTCTCCAACCCCTTTCGCGGCATGCTGGTGCAAACAGACGATGCCCCAACCCTCCTCAGGTGATGACACGCGGACCCTTGAGCACTGCGAGGAAGTGCTCCGCTATCGGTTTCGCGACTCCAATTATCTACGCGAAGCCCTCACCCACGCGTCGGGTGCCGATCATCGGCTGGTCTCGAACGAGCGTCTGGAATTCCTCGGAGATGCCATTCTCGGGGCGATCGTTTGCGAGTTGCTGTTTCTCAAATTTCCCGACTATCTGGAAGGCGAGTTGACGCGGGTCAAGTCGGTGGTGGTCTCCCGGCACACTTGCGCGAAGATCTCGCGAGAACTCGGCTTCGATGAGTTCCTCGTGCTCGGCAAGGGGATGGGATCTCAGGACGAGACGCCGCCCTCGGTCCTCGCCGACGTTTTCGAGAGCTTGATCGCCGCGATTTATCTCGACGGCGGTATGGATGCGGCCAAGAAATTCATCGTGAGGCATATCGAGGCGGAGATCGACTCCACGGTCGAGGGGCACGGGGGCGTCAATTACAAGAGCCAGCTCCAGCAACTGGCGCAGAAACAATTCGGAGAGACCCCGACGTATCAACTGCTGGACGAGAAGGGTCCAGACCACTCCAAATGCTTCAAGATCGCCGCCCAGATCGGCCGCCAGAGGTACGCACCCGCTTGGGGCCGGAACAAGAAAGACGCCGAACAACGCGCGGCAATGAACGCCCTCAGCCAACTCTCGGGCGAGGTCATCAACTTTGAATCGGATTAAAAGGGCGTTTTAAATTCACATGCTTGAGAGCACCCGCTCTTGCTTATCTCCGCTGAAAGTTCGATCGGGCATCGTGCTCCATCGGTTTCAAACACCTCCCCTGTCCTTATCCCGCGGCTTCAGCCCTTGGACGTCGGCGCTTGAGGGCTCAAAACTTGCCCCTTACAGGCGATTCAGGGGGGGTAGGTTTTTCTGAATCACTGACGTCCGCTCCTCTGCGATTCGCTCCGTCTCCGGGATCCAGTTCTCATTCAACCTTTTCAAGATAGCGAGGTCGTCGTGAGCGGTTCGCTTGTCGCCGACCTCGGAATCAGCCCTGAGATCTGGTTGTTTCTCTCGCTCTTGGGCTGCCTGACGCTCTACTTTAAGTTCAGCCGGTTCTGGAGCGTTCGAAATCTCGACCTCTTGTTGTTGTTCGTCCTCGCGCCAGGACTCATGTCCCTCGTCGGGAATGGAAGCAAGGGGAATCAGCCTTGGCTCCCTTTCGCGCTGCTCTTCATCGGCTCGGGCTTATTGCATTTTCGCTGCGTCATCGACCTCGGCCTGACGCGGCGCCCGCTCCTCGAACCTAATCTCAATGCCGCGGGACTGGCTTGCCTCTCGGTCGGGATCCTCGGGTTGCTCCTGGCAGAGACCGTGAGCCTCACAGTGAATGAGGGGGTCGCTCGGAACCCTGCGGATACGGGGAGCAAGCATTCGGTCCCTTCGAATGAATCGTCGCACGGACACACGTCTCAAAGCGAAGCCACCGTGAACGAAGTCTTGAGGATCGCCCCGTTACCGAGCACGCTAAAATCAAATCCGCCGCGCGTCATTCTTTCGCGAGTTCTTGCCAGCTTTGCGCATCTCGCCCTGGTGATCGGTTTGATCGCCGTGGGGGGCTGGCATTTCGACCGACCCATCACTGGACTGGCGATGGCGACGTGTTACTTGATCCTGCCGTACACTCGCATCGCCCTCGTTGACGCCGGGCAACTTGTGCCGGCCGCGCTCCTGGTCGGCGCGGTCGCGTTCTACAACCGCCCTGCCCTTGCGGGCGGGTTCATCGGACTCGCGTCCGGCATCATGCCCGCATGTCTTGGACTCGTGATTTTGTGGCTGGGATTCTATCGGCGTCGAGGCGGCATCAGGTTCGCCGCGGTGAGCCTTTCGGTGTTATTCGTCTGCGGCGGGCTGGGCATGAGGTTCCCGGACCTCGCCCAGTTCGCACGCGACCTGGGAGCCCGGAGCTTGACCGACGTGGGACTTTTAACGGATATCGACGCTCCGGTATCGGGCAGTTTTTGGAATGGGATCGACCTGAGTTACCGCATCCCCGTACTGATCGCCTATTTCTTGTTCATCATCATCACGATGATTTGGCCCATGGAAAAGAACCTCGGCGAGCTCATTGCGCTTTCGGCCGCTGTCCTCGTGGCAAGTCAGTTCTGGTATCTGGCCGAAGGGGGAACCCTTGTTCTCTTATACCTTCCACTCGTGATCCTCATGATATTCAGGCCGAATCTCGCCACCAAGCGCATGGTCCGTGAACCCGCGCTTTCCCTAAGATGAGCCGCTCGGAGACTCCTCTCTCATGGCATTGTCCTACGCTGATATCGCCAAAAGGATCGATCACTCGCTCCTCCAGCCGGTCCTGACGACTGCCGAGCTGACTGCCGGTTGTGAACTCGCCGCCAGGTACGAAGTGGCGAGTGTCTGCATCAAGCCCTACGCCGTGAGGCTCGCGGCCGAGATCCTCGCGGGGACCGGGGTCGCCGTCGGAACGACGATCGGGTTCCCTCACGGAGGTCACACCACGGCGGTGAAGGTATTCGAGTCCGAGAAGGCTCTCGGTGACGGAGCCTCGGAGCTCGACATGGTGGTGAATCTCGGCGAGGTTCTGAGTGGCGAGTGGGACATTGTCCGTGCCGACATTGCCGCAGTCACCGGCATCGCCCATTCTCGCGGCGCGCTCGTGAAGGTTATCTTCGAGAACTGCTACCTCAACGATGCCCAGAAGATACGGCTCTGCGAGATTTGCGGTGAATTGAAGGCGGATTACGTCAAGACATCGACGGGGTACGGCACCGGGGGGGCTACGCATGACGATCTCGCGTTGATGCGGAGATCGAGTCCGCCGTTCGTCAAGGTAAAGGCGGCCGGAGGCGTACGTGACCTCGACGGGGCGATCGCGGTCGTCAACCTCGGCTGCGACCGGATCGGTGCGAGCAAGACTGCCGAAATTCTCGACGAGCTTCGGACCCGTTTGGGACTGCCGGCGATCGTCGGAGTTCCACATGGAACCGCCACTTCAAGTGATTGAGGCTAAACCTCAGGCGCGCGTGGCAGCGTAGTTCTCTCGCTGCGTCACTCCGTTCGCGCCGCCGACGATCACCAGATCGCAGAGCCCGATGAACAGACCGGTCTCAAAGACGCCCACGACGTGCTTGAGGATCGTGTCGAGCTGAGAGGCGTCGGGGGGTGACTGAAAGTGACAATCGATGATCCTGTTGCCGCCGTCCGTGATCATGGGATCGCCGTCGGGCCGGACGCGAAGGATCGTCCTTGCACCCAGCCCTTCGAGCCGGCGCTGCGTGTGACGCGCTCCGATCGGGCTCACCTCGACCGGGATCGGGGCGTTCTGACCGAGTCGGGCGACCTGCTTCTCCTCGGTGATGACCGTGACGCGGCGACGAGCGGCCGTGACAACAAGTTTCTCGCGAAGGAGGGCTCCACCCCTGCCCTTGATCATCCGAAACTCGGGGTCGATTTCGTCCGCGCCATCGAGGTTGAGGTCGAGAACGTCCACGTCGTCGAGTTCGCGAAGGGGAATTCCGAGACTGCTCGCAAGCTCAGCGGTTTCAACGCTCGTCGGCACGGCGAGGAATCTTAACCCTTCGTCGGCGACGCGTTCGCTCAGGGCGCGGATGACGAGTTCCGCGGTGGTCCCGGTGCCTAGTCCCACGGCCATCCCGCTCTGAACGAGTGCCGCGGCGGCCTCAGCGGCCCGTCGCTTCGCGGCGATTGTCATCGGATTGGAGGACATCGGAGCCGCCGCCTTCAAGATCGAAAACAAGTCGGGGCGACCAGATTCGAACTGGTGACCTCCTGCTCCCAAGGCAGGCGCGCTAACCAGGCTGCGCTACGCCCCGCGCGTCGTCAGTCCATGCATGGTAAAGCCCGTGCGGCCGCACGGTCAAGGGCAAGCCCGACCGGGTGCGACAACGGATTCCGGCATCGTTCGCTCCAGACTTGGTGGATGCCGAAAAAAGGTGTCAGGAACCGTTTCCACGTTCGCGAGCGTTGTCACGCCCGCGAACGGGGAAACGGCTCCTGACACCTTTTTTCGGCATCCACCAAGTCTGGAGCGAACGGTGCCGGAATCCGTTGGCGCACCCCCGAGGCACGGCCGTTTAATCCTCTTGCCAGATTTTTGCTTTGGGCGTTATCGAGGACTTGGGTAGAAACCTTGGCAAGGGCACGGAGGCCCGACGATGGATGGACTTTCCTTAGCCGATTGTTTCCGCGCGATTCCCGATCCTCGGGCCGTCGTCGGCAAGCGCCACCCATTGGCGGCGATTCTCAATCTGGTCGCCGCGGCAGTGGCCTGCGGCATGAAGAGTTTGGAAGCGATCGCACAATTCGGCCGCGGTCTGTGACGCCGTCGCAGATCCGCGAACTCGGCTTCACCCACGCGCGGCCACCTTGCAAAAGGCGACGCTTTCCAATGTGCTCCGCCGGCTCGACATGGCGGCCACCGAGCAGCAGCTGCGGCTTTGGGCTTCGCAACGCGCCGGCCGGCCCGCGCATATTGCTCTGGACGGCAAGACCATGCGCGGTTCGGTCGACGGGGCCTTGCCGGCGGTGCATTTGCTGTCGGCTTACGCGGTGGAGACCGGCGTGGTCCTGGCCCAACTCGCGGTAGGCGTGAAGACCAACGAACACAAAGCGTCGCTCGGCCTGCTCAAGGAACTCCCCCTGCGGGGGGCGACGGTGACGGCCGACGCAATGTTCACGCACCGCGACTTCTGCCAGTCGATCCTCGACGGCGGCGGGGATTACTTGTTGCCGGTCGAGGAAAACCAACCGAATCTCCGGAGCGACATCAAGGCCGCTTTCGCCCCGCAAACGGGGCTTTCCCCCCCGACAGCAACGACTCGTTGACGGGCAAGCGCAACGAGCCGTCGATGTCGGCAAAGCGCACGGCCGGCGCGAAAAGCGAACGACCCAACGCCACGACGCTGCTCAACGAATACCGTTGCGATTGGCCCCATCCGCGACAGGTCTACCGGATCCGCCGAGAGACTGACGAGGATGGCAAATCCACGGCGGAAGACGAATACGGCATCGCGAGCGCACCGCCCCGAAAGTGCGACGCGACCGCCCTGCTCGAGCGACGCCGCGCGCACTGGGCCATCGAGAACACCCTTCACTACCGCCGCGACGTGACGCTCGGTGAAGACGCCTGCCGTGCCCGCAAGGGGAGCACGCCGATCATCCTGGCGGCGATCCGCAACGCGGCGCTGACGCTCCTCGACGGGCTCGGACTCGCCAGCGCCGCCGCGGCCACCCGACATTGCATGTTTCGCCCCATCGGCGCGCTTCGCCTAATTTTCGACGCCGGGTGAGAACTAAACGGCCGTGCATCTCCGCTTCCGGAACCGTGAGGGAAGGCGGCCTCGCCTGAGCTTCAGGCGGCGGTCCTCGCTCTCGTGCAAGCCTACCAAGCGCGGATCGCCCTCCTTGAGAACCGCCTCGGCGAGCTTGATAACCGGCCCAAGCTCAACTCCACCAACTCGTCCGATCCGATCGGGATGAAGCGGAAACCTCCGGCACCTCGCGGCGGGAAGAAACGCGGCGGTCAGCGCGGGCATCGCAAGGCTCCCCGCCCTTTGGTGCCGGGCGTCCCCGCCGGTTGCTTCGGGCCCTACTTGCAGGCCGTGCTCGCCACGTTCGCGGGGGCGTATCGTCTCGGCAAGCGGCAGGTCCGGCGGATGGCCGCCGACCTGTTTACCCTCTCGATCTCCACCGGGATGATCTCCACGCTGGAATGGCGGTCGGCCGTCGTCCTGGAGGTTCCTTGCGACGAACTCGCGACCGCCGTCCATCAGGCCGAGGTGGTGAACATCGACGAGACGTCGTGGCGGGAGAATCGCCTCAAAGCCTGGTTGTGGAGGTCAAGAGTATCACGGGCCTCGGCCGGATGACCGACTCATTCCGCGAGCGCCTCGTCAAGGAAGCACTCATCGACTACTACCGGCTTTCCGCCACTGGAGCCTTGACCGAACCGTCTTGAATTGGTGGAGTAGTTTGACCCTGTCACCCGGAATGAGGCCGATCCCATTAATCTTGCGGGTCAGAGACGTCGGATGAACTTTCGTCAGCCATGATTGAAATGTGAGCCTGGTCATATTCGCGAATCATTTACGATCAAGCATTTCATAATCTTTTGCCGTTGAGGCCGTCATGCGTTGGTGCCGGCGCATATTCACCGTCGGAATCGTCCTCCCGGCAAGCTGGATGGGGTATCGAGCCTACGACGACTGGCGGTTCCGGGTTGAGTCGAGAGAGGTCGGCCGGGCGGTCATGCAAAGGCGCTATCCCGAGGCTCGAAGGCAGTTGCTGGCGCTCCTCGAGCGTCGAGCGAACGAGGGTGAGAGTCTCTACCACCTTGGGGTGTGCGAGTTGGGCCTGGGTCGAACCGACCAGGCCCTGAAGGCGTGGTCAAAAGTTCCGGAAGGGTCGCCGTTCTCGGGCCAGGCGAGCGTCGGGTTGGCTCGTCACGAGCTGGCGCGGCATCGCCTGTCGCCCGCCGAGACGTTGATGAAACGGGCCCAAGGCGGCTCCGGCCCACACGCGATCGAAGCCATCAAAACCTTGGTGACGCTCTATAAGATCGAGGGGCGGTACGAGGAGGCTGAGCGGTTGGTCCGGACCACGGCGGACCGTTACCCCGACAAGATCGCCATGCTCCAGGAGTGGGCGAAGCTCAGGTCGATCGATCCCTACAAGCTCGCGCTCGTCCGCGACGGGCTCGAGACGGCTTCGAGGTCCTCACCCGACGACGACCGGGTCTGGCTCGGCTGGGCGAACCTGGCCACGCGGATCGGCCAGTTCGACCAGGCTGACATGTGGCTCGAACGATGCCGGAAGCGACGGCCCGAGGATCCCGCGGTCTTACGAGGCAAGCTCATGCTCGCGCTCGCGACCCGCGACACCCAAGGAGCCGCGGCCGCCCTGGGCCATCTGCCGCCCGAGTCGGTCGAGCCGGCGGAGGTGCTCTCCTACCGGGCCTGGTTTGCCAACCAATCCGGTGATGTGGCGACCGAGCGTCGGAGCCTGGGCGAACTCCTCGGGCTCGAGCCAGGTAACCTCCCGGCGCTCGAACGGTTCGCCGAGCTCGAGCAGGTCGCCGGCAAGCCCGAGAAGGCTGCACAGCTCCGGGTCCGCAAGGCTGAGCTGGACAGGGCCAAGGCCCGTTACGAAACCCTTCTGTTCCAGCCCGGCGCCTCGCAGCGGGTGGCCGAGCTTGCACATTTAGCCGACACCCTCGGCCGCGGGCACGAAGCCAAGATCCTCTGGAGCATGGCCGTCAAGCAGCGCCCTGGCGATCCCGGGCCGATCGAGGCTCTGTCCCGGATTTCCAAAGGCGCGCCGCCCAAACCGCCCGCCGATTCAACTCTCCCCGCCCTGCTCGCGAGCCGTCCCGGATTGAACTCTCGGGCTGAGGAAATGACCTCGAGCCGCACCGGCCGCGCCGCGCCCGACTTCACAGACGACGCCGATGCGACCGGTCTGCGGTTCACGTTCGACAACGGGATCGACCCGCTCAAGCAACTCCCCGAGACGATGAGCGGCGGTGTCGGCCTGCTCGACTACGACAGCGACGGCTGGCTCGACGTATACTGCGTTCAAGGAGGCAGCTTCCTCGCCGACCCCAAGAAGCCGACCGGTGGCGACCGCTTGTTCCGCAACAGGGGGGATGGCACCTTCGAGGACGCCACGGCCGCCTCCGGCATCGGGACGATGCCGAAGGGCTACGGCCACGGCGTCGCCGTGGGAGACTTCAACAACGACGGATATCCCGACCTGTTCATTACCAGATGGAATGCGTACGCCCTCTATCGGAACAAAGGGGATGGCACCTTTGAGGACGCCACGGCGGACGCCGGTCTGGGCGGAGCGCGCGACTGGCCGACCTCGGCCGCCTTCGCCGACCTCGACGGCGACGGCGACCTCGACCTTTATGTCGCCCATTATCTCGAGTGGGACCCGGCCAACCCACAGGTCTGCATCGACCCCGGGAAGAACACGCCGGTGGTTTGCGGCCCACGCCTCTTCCGGTCCAGGCCCGACCACTTGTTCCGGAACGACAACGGCCGATTCGTGGATCTGACCAAGGAGGCGGGGATCGTTGACGCCCACGGCAAGGGGCTGGGAGTCGTCGCCTGCGACTTCGACCAGGATGGGCTCGTTGACCTCTTCGTCTCGAATGACCAGTCGGCCAATTTCCTGTATCACAACCGGGGTGGTTTGAAGTTCGACGAGGTTGGCGAGCTCAGCGGGATCGGCAGCAGCCCGGAGGGCGAATACCTGGCGAACATGGGGATCGCCCTGGGCGACCTCGACGGCGACGGCCGCCCCGACCTGGCCGTGACCGAGTTCTACAACGAGGGGACGACCCTCTTTCTCAACCTCGGTAATCTCGCCTTCGCCGACCATTCGAACGGGGTCGGTCTGCGGGTCGTCAGCCGGTGCCTCCTCGGGTTCGGCTCGGCCTTCATCGATTTCGACGCCGACGGCTTCCTCGACCTGGCGACTACCAACGGGCACGTCGATGACTTCCGGCCTTCGGAGCCCTACAGGATGCCCTGTCAACTGCTCGCGGGAACCCCCAAGGGCCGACTCGTCGATGTCACAGCACAGGCCGGGGTCCCCTGGCAGGTTCCTCGACTAGGGCGGGGCCTGGCCTCGGGTGACCTCGATAACGACGGTCGGGTCGACCTCGTGATCCTGTCGCAGAATCAGCCGCTCGCCTACTTTCACAATAAGACCCGAGGGGGGCATCACCTGACGTTGAAGCTAGAAGGGACGGTCTCGAACCGCGATGCGGTGGGGGCCAAGGTGAGCGTGGCCGCGGGCGGACGAAGCCAGTCGGCCTGGCGGCTGGGCGGCGGGAGTTACCAGTCGGCCTGCGACTCTCGCCTCCACTTCGGCCTGGGCAAGGCGGAACGAGTCGATAAAGTCGATGTCACCTGGCCGTCCGGAAAGGTCGAGGCGTTCGAGGGCGTCGCCCCCGACGGTGGTTTCCTGCTCCGCGAAGGTGACGGGCACGCGAGACCTTTGGCCAGGCGGGCGGTATCAAGAAAGTGACACCCGCGAGAGCGGTGTTCGGCGGTGCGTCACGGGTTGGGGCCGTTCGAGGTCGGCCGCGACTCGATCACACCGATTGACCCGGCCTATCAGGACAAAGGCACCTTCGCGTTCACCGGCAAAATCGAGAAGGTCACGTTCGAGTTGAAAGGATTGACCTCTGATGTGTGCGTGAGATGAATTATGAATTTTTGGTGGATGGCGCGACATCCACCTCATCTCCGCGATGAACTCCTCCGTCCTCGATATCGAGGCTGGTCGTTTCACTCCGTTGCGCCGAAGGAACCCATCGTGCCGGCCATTACCGAGGGAATCGGCCGATTGGAAAGGCGTTCGAAGAACTCCCGGATCCATTCGGGAGTGGGACGCGAAGTCGAGCCGTCGGGATGAGCGTCGGCCCATTCGAGCGCGAGGACCAACGGAACCCATGAAAGCGGCCGCGGGGTCGCCGGGTTCTCCCCCATGTGAGCAATGAGGGGCCAGATCTGAACCGGCATGTGAACACCCGCCACCCCGTTGACGATGGGGTCCTCACAGAACTCGGCGGGCGAGGTCACGAGATACTCACGACAGGCGAACGGCCGTTCGCGGAAGATCGAGCAGACTTCCGCTTCCAGAAACGGGCAATCGGGCCGCAACAAATAATACTCGCGGCCCAGGACTCGCTGCTCTTCCGAGGAAAGCGCGCCGAGGTTTCGAAGGCGATCGAGCAACCCGGCCTCGCCGAGTCGCTCGATCACCGCGGCGAACCGTTCCTTCACGGCCGAACGTCGCGGTTCCGGGAGGTTGTCCACCATGTCGCGCATCCACGCCGCTTCCGCTTGGGGAAGCGGAACGAGCTGCCGGCAACACGAGGCACACCCTTTCCGGCAGGAGATCACCCGGCCTGCGGCCTCGACCGAAGTGACCACGGCATTGATCACCGCGTCCGAGATCGAGTGGAGAACCGGGAGCAAGTCGGGAAGACGCGTTGCCTCCGTCGAGAGCGTGAGAGTCGCCTCCAGGCGCGTCCCCGCGACCGTCATAGCGATCTTGGCCGTGACCATCTCGGAGTCGGTCCCCATGAGGCATCCTTGTCGTAAGAACTGCGGGTCACATGGCTATTCTAAAAGCCGCGGGAGTGAGGCGATCCCCCCTGCCCCTCCCTTCGCAAGCATTGGTCTCTACAAAAGCATACCGTTTCGTTTCATTATTACAATGAGGGGCAAGTGGTTGCCCAGCAAAGAAACCCAGTGAATGTCCTCGAAGGTCGTCCGCGCGAGTCGGCGAAGAGACTGGTGGGACAGGGCGAGCGTCCTGTGGTCGACGTCGATCACGGCGATTTTTCCGCCATAAGCATCGGCCGCGATCAGCTTCGCCCCGGATTTAACCGGCGCCAGCGCCCCGGGACGAGCCGGTTGCGCTGCACGCAAGTCCTTGTGGCGTCGACGTCCCCGACCGAGCTTTTTCCGCCTTCCCCACAACTCCCTCCTCGATTCGCAGCACTTTG
>JAYUFP010000354.1:0-1865 GCA_043738665.1 Isosphaeraceae bacterium | reverse complement strand
CAGTCATGCCGATCGGAATGGGCACCCGACCCCATGAAAATGGGGAACTTGGGTGGATTGGTCGGTCTTGTCGGGGCTATTTTCAGAGGAAGCCGATTTCAAACTTTGAGGGCACGTCGTCGCTCTCTCGTCGAGGTCATGGGTCACCGAACGAACCCATTTCAGGTCTGCGAGGTGTCGCGCCGAACGAACCCGATTCCGATACCGATTCGCAGGGTCACGCTCGCGCCGAACGAACCCATTTCGAGTGGATCAGCACGGCTTTTGGGAATGGGCTCACGGTTGCGAGAGCGGCCCGGTCGGTCGAAGGTTGGGGATCACGGTCACGCCGTTGCGGGTGCCCGGGGTCCGGGTCGTCGAGACGATCAAGACATTGGTTCGCAAGGGAATCTCCGCGTGGGCGAGCGGGTAGCCGATGATCGTCGAGTCGGTGGCTCGATGGATCTTCACCAGATTCACGTTGCCAAGGCCGTTGAAGACCAGGCCCCGAGCGTCTTGTGCGCGGAAGGACTGGGTGTTGCCGTTGATGTCGATCAGCGCCGTGCCCGCGAGATCGGGGCGGAACGATCCGGTGATCGCCGTCAGCCGGTTCGGCGTGTTGTTCAGGGTCGCCGTCGTAGTTTTGGCGAAGGTCTGGGAGTTGTACAAGGTCACCGTGTCGGTCTGCGCCACGGGGTCGGCGGCGGTCACGAGGGCGAGCCCCAGATCGATGTTGGCGAACGCATCGGAAGGATTCGTGCCCACCTGTCCGTGCGAGCCCGAATTGAGAGTCGCCCCGGTGGTGCCCGTGAAGGCGTTTCGGGCGGATTCCCTGAACGAGGCGATCCCCGCCGTCGCCCCGGGGCTCAGCGAAGCCACGCCGAGTTGAGTGGAGTTGGGCTGATAGGGGTCGAAGAAGGCCCCGCCCGCGGTGTACAAGGTGCTGGTCCCGGGGATACCCGCGAATCCTCCGGAGAAGCCGAAACCGCGGGTCGAATCGTAGGGCGTGGTATTTTTAGCAAGCGCCGCGACACCCGTCGCGAGGCTGTTCGTGACGTCGATCGCGACCAGCCGACCCAGGCCGTTCGCGCCACCGGTGGCGTTGCCGACGACGGTGAACGAGTCGAACGCGCCGATCCGGTTGGGCGGGTTGAGCGGGTCGAAGGTGGGCAAGGTGCCCGGCGGAGAGCCTGCGGGAACGGTCGTCAGGCCGGAGAGCGAGAAATGGCCGGCCGCCGCGCCGGTGATGGGATCATAGGCATAAACGTTTGAGCCATCGTTGACCATCACGACGAGGTTGCCGTGGTTTCGCCCCAGTGAGGCACCGGCTTCGGGCTTGCCGCCGCCGGGAAGGGCGTTGAGTATCGTGAGCGAAGGCTTTCCCGTGATATTTCCATTGACGTCCGTGCCCACGTCAAAGCGGGTCAGCGTGTTGGTCAGGGGGTCGTAGCCGAAGATTCGCGGGTTGCCGATGCCTTGCTGAGCGCGCGATGGTCCATTCACATGGTTGACCGAGAGGACCACGCCGGGAGGAGCCGGCGGCGCTCCCGGGTTCTTCACGATCGAGTTGGGGTTGGTCGTCGAAACGGCATTCGTGGGGATGAGGTTGAACCCCGCGACAAACGTCCCAGTGGCATTGGTCAGGGTACGCGCCCCGGAAACGTCGAGCAGGAAGCCGAGAGTCACGCCGTTCTCGGTCGAGCCGGCCGTGCTCGTTCCGTTAAGGAGCGTGGGTGGAATCTCGCGGAGGCTCACCCGGGTGTTGGCACCGACAGAGTTCAAATCGAGGACGTGAATCCCTCCCGTGAGGTTGATGCGTCCGCCGTCAACGAGGTCAAAGTTCTTCAATTTGATCACGTTGACCAGGCTGCTGCCGATACCGCTAA
>JAYUFP010000353.1:0-5940 GCA_043738665.1 Isosphaeraceae bacterium | reverse complement strand
TCACGCCCGCGAACGTGGAAACGGTTCCTGACACCTTTTTTCGGCTTCCACCCAGCCTGGAGCGAACGATGCCGGAATCCGTTGGCGCACCCAACCCGTTCAACTCCGCCGCGTGTTGTGGATCTCTTCCTCGGGGAGGTAGAGAATCCTTCCGCAGGTCTTGCAGAAGCTCATGTGGTGGCCGTTGATCAGCTCATTCACGGCCTGCGTGGTGACCGAGACGTAACAGCCGGAGCACGCCCCGAGCTGGGTCTTTTTGTCGAAGTCGACGGGGGCCATGGCGTCGGCGCCGTGCTGCTTGACGGTGCGGCGGTAACGCTCGCGGACATCGACGGGGATGATCTCCTCCGCCGCGACGAGCGCCGTCTCCAGGTCGTTGAGCTGCTCGCGTTGCCCGGCCGCCTCCGCGTCGACCTTGGCCTTGAGCGTGGCGAGTTCCGCGGCGAAGTTCTTGACCTCTGTCTCTTCGGCGAGCAGCTTCTTCATCAACTCGTCGACCTTCTCCATCTCTTCGAGCATGTCGCCTTCATGCTTTTCGATCGTGTTCTTGTCGTGGGCGATCTGGTTCTGGATCGCCTTGTACTCGTCGTTCTTCTTGGCGGCGTTGAGCTTCACCGTCAGGTCGTCGATCTTCGAATTGAGCCCCAGTACGGTGTGTTCCTTCTTCTTGAGCTGGACGCGGGCGTCCTGTAGCGCCTTGCGCGAGGCCTCCAGATTCGTCTGCCGGGTCTTGAGCGCGATCTCTCGGGCCGCGACCGTCTTGGGGCCTGAGGTCAGGCGGTCGCGGATGGCCTTGGCGCGCTGGTGAAGCAGGTGTAATTCACGGAGGTTATCGGCGGTCGCGGGCATGGTGCGAAGGGCTCCCTTCCAGGGTTGAGTTCGCCGAGACACCCGTCGTCCCGTGCGTTCGGAGAAGGTCGCGGTCTCTCTTCGGATCGCATGATGGCCGATGATCGATGGCCAATGACCGATAGCCAACCGCGGACCGCATATCCCTCATTGGTCATTGATCATCGAGCATCGATCATACCAACAAAAAAACCGCCGGTCGCCCTTTCGGACGGCCGGCGGTTGTCGGTCGGTTTAACCGGTACTCTCAAGGAAACCTTCGAGTTGCCGGCTTCTCACGGGATGTTGAAGCTTCCGGACGGCCTTGGCTTCGATCTGCCGGACACGCTCTCGAGTGACCTTGAAGATTCGGCCCACCTCTTCAAGCGTATAGGTGTAGCCATCGCCCAGTCCGTAGCGGAGTTTGATGATCTCACGCTCGCGGTACGTCAGGGTTTTGAGCACCTGGTCGATCTTTTCCTTGAGCATCTCCTGGGTGGCGGCGTTGATCGGGCTCTCGGCGGCTTCGTCTTCGATTAAGTCCCCGAAGTAGCTGTCTTCGCTTTCGCCCACGGGACGGTCGAGGCTGATCGGGTGTCGGCTGATCTTCATCACCCGACGGGTCTCTTCCACCGAGATGTTGGCGGCCTTGGCCGTTTCCTCGATGGTCGGCTCGCGTCCCTTCTCCTGGAGCAGTTTCTTCGAGACGTTGCGAAGCTTCGACATCGTCTCGATCATGTGGACCGGGATGCGGATCGTCCGGGCCTGGTCGGCGATGGCGCGGGTGATCGCCTGGCGAATCCACCATGTCGCGTACGTGCTGAACTTGTAGCCTCGACGGTACTCGTACTTATCGACGGCCCGCATCAGGCCGGTGTTCCCTTCCTGGATCAGGTCGAGGAACGAGAGGCCGCGATTGCGGTACTTCTTGGCGATCGAGACGACGAGCCGGAGGTTGCCCCCGGAGAGTTCCCGCTTGGCCTGTTCGTACTCGCGGAAGCGGGCGTTCATCAGTTCGACGCGGGTCGTCAGGCTCGAAGGCGTTTCGAGCGTGATCCGCATCAGGTCCTTCAACTCCTTCTGGAGGTTGGACCGTTCTTCCTTGCCGCCGCGACCGGCCTTGTGCTCGGCGAGCTGGAACATCAGCTCGTTCATCCGGCCGGCGACCTGCTCCAGCCGCTTCATCAGGGGCTGCACTTTTTGCGTCCGGATCGAGAGTTCCTCGACGAGGTTCACGGCCTTGCGGCGGCGGCTCTTGAGGTCGGCCAGGAGTTGACGGCGGGTCGGCCGGTCGCGCTCACGGACGTAGCCGCGGAAGTCGCTGTTGTTGCATTCCATGAAATGGACGAGCGTGACCAGGTTGTGCGGCATCCGGCCGAGAATCTGGTCCTTCTCCAGGTTCTCGGTGACCGAAACCTTGACCGTCCGGTCGAACGGGAGCTCGCCCTCGTTGACCTTCTTGAGGACATCGACCACCAGGGCCAGGGCGAAGTGGCATTCGAGCACTTTGCGGCGGAACCGCTTGCGGGTGATCTCGATCCGCTTGGCGAGGTTGATCTCCTGCTCGCGGGTGAGCAAAGGGATCTCGCCCATCTGCGTGAGGTACATCCGGACCGGGTCGTCGATCCGCCGCGAGATCTCGTCGAGATCCTCGGGGGTCAACTCGCCGTCGTCGTCGTCCGCCGGTTCGTCAACGGTTTCTTCGGTATCGTCGTCGGAGTCCGCCCCCGAAGCGAGCAGGCGCGCTTCGGCTTCGTCCTCATTGATGAGTTCGATACCCATCTCGTCGAGCGATTCGAGGAGCCCGTGGATCTTTTCGGGGCTGCTGGCCTCGTCGGGCAAGAAGTCATTGACCTCGTCAAAGGTCAAGAAACCTCGGCGTTTGCCTTTATCGAGGAGCGTCTTCAGGCCCTCGTCCAACTTATCCATCCAATACCTCCCTAGCACACGGAACGACGGGTCAGGACGCCGATTTCTTCTTGGTGCCCGGCCGTTGGGTCAGTAGCCTTCGTAATTCCGTTCGCAAAGCCTGGTAAGCCACGGGGTCGTCGAATTCGTTCATCTCGGCCAGGGCCGAGGCGAGGTCGTCCAGACGCTGTTTTCGGTCGCGCTCTGCAAGGCGGGAGAGAACCCTGGCGAGGCGCTCTTCCCAGGACGCCGGCTGGATCGACTCCGGCAGAGCCCCTGCTTCAAGCGGGGAGAGTAAACCCGCCGCGAGGGCGCGAACTTCGGGTTCGTCAAGGCGAAGCGTCACGCGTTCAAAGAGAACGGGAAGACCTTCGCCGTGGAGGTCGTAGCAGGCCTGAAGGATCATCCGCAACGGGGCGTCCCGGAGAGAGCCGGGGGCGACCCACGTGATGACCCGGGCCACCGACGCGGGTTCGCTGAGGACGAGCTGAATCAGGTCGCGGTCATGAGGGTCGAGATCGACGAGGCGGTAAGGCCCTAGTGATGCGGGGGCCGTGTCGCGGGTCGGCTCCGCCGTCCCGGGGTTAGTGTGGGTGTCTGGTGGTGATTTTAGCGAAGAATCGTACGCTGTCAGGGTCGATTCCGTGACGGCGGCGGGAGCCGGGTTCGAAGTTTCAACCCGGTTCCGGGCGTGAGTGGGTCGCGCCGCGAGTTCCCGACGGATGTCCCGCAATCGTCGCCGTAACGTGTCGGGACGGACGTGGAGCCGGGTCGCCATCGCGTCGATCGCCTTGTCGACCTTCACGTCCAGACCCTGTCGGTTCTGCGCGGGAACCTTCGCGAGAATCGAGAGCACCCACTCCGAAGCCTGTCGTGAACCTTCGATCGCCTCCAGGTCGAACCGCTCCCCCGCGCGTTTCAACGCGAACGCCATCGGGTCGACGGCCTTCGCCACCAGGGCGCGGAAGGCGTCGGCCCCCTCTCGGAAGAGGAAGTCGGCGGGGTCGAGTTTTTCGGGAAGGGTCAGGACCCGCACATCCACCTCGTGGCCCAGGAACAGTTCGAGTGATCGGTCGGCGGCGTTCTGGCCGGCGGCGTCCCCGTCGAAGACGAGGACGACTTTATCGGTCAAGCGCCTTAGCGCGGTCACATGATCGTCACCCAGGGCGGTTCCGAGCGTTCCGACGACGTTGCAGAGTCCCACCTGGTGCGAAGCGATCACGTCGGTATAGCCTTCGACGACGGCGACCCAGCCGGCCTCTCGGGCGGCGGGGCGGGCGAGATCCCCCGCGTAGAGGATCTTGCGTTTTTGAAAGAGCGGCGTCTCGGGGCTATTCAGATACTTTGCGACATTTTTTCCGGAAGCGGCCAACAATCGTTCGACTTCGGGAAGAACCCGCCCGCCGAACCCCACCGCGCGGCCCCTGGAATCGTGGATTGGGAACATTAAACGGCCGCGAAACCGCTCCCGGACCACGCCGGGCGAATCCGCGGGCTGTGACAGCAATCCCGCCCGTTCCAGCACGTCGACCGGAAACCCGGCCCGCTTGCCCCGCGACGCCAACCAACCACGCTCCCCAGGCGCGTAACCGAGCCGAAACTTGGCCAGGCTTTCGTCATTGATCCCGCGCGACCCGAGATAATCCCGGGCCTGTTCCGACAATTTCAAGGCCGACGCGAACGCCGACTCGGCCCATGCACAGGCCGCCAGAAGTTCACTTTTCGAGGCCCCGCGATCCGCGGTCGCCACCGCCGAGGACGCCTCAAGAGTGATCCCCGCACGGTCGGCTAAAATCTTCAACGCGTCGGGGAATTCCACACCATCATATTCCTTCACGAAATCAAAAATGTCGCCGCCGGCCCCGCAACTCCAGCATTTGTAGGATTGTCGTTCGGGGTTCAGTTCCAGCGACGGGTTCTTGTCATCGTGGAATGGACACAAGGCTTTGAACTTCGAACCGGCCCGACTTACGCGCAGCCCGTAGTACTTGTCCACGAGGCTGACGATATCGACGGCGTTCTTAATGGCGGCGAGGGTCGCTTCGGAGTGTCGGGGCACCGGGGGCTCCTGAACGCAAATCAGGCCCGGGTCCATGGTGAATGAAACGCGAGTTTTGGACGCTTCATCGTCCCTCCCGCGGAGGTTCCACCGTGCCCTGTTCTTGTGCGGTTACGAGGGAATTATACCCCCCCCTCGGATTCGGTCAAGTTTTTCGAGGGGCCGGACGACAATGCCCGGACTGCTTTCTAAACCGGCATGGTTTTAGCAGTTAGGATAAATGGCAAAGGCCCCTCACAAGGCCCACGTCGCACGACCCCTACCCCGAAAACTAACCCCTTGACACCCGCGTTTCTCTCGATCCACCATTCATATTGCAACGCTTTCTTACCCAAACCCTCATAATCGACTCAAGACGACCCTAAAAACGTCTCGCAAACCAAGTGTCCAAGTCAAGGGTGTCCGCGGTTTCCGCCGGCTTTGCATGACCTGTTCCGGGAACTGACTGGTCGATTGAAGGCTTATCGACCGCGCGGGCCGATCCGTTGAACGGAACGAGGCGACGGACGCGACCCCCGAGGGAGTTCGACACGTCGTAGCGGGTGGGCGGATTGGCAATGTCCGTCGTCAGCGAGGCCCGCCGATCGTGACAAACGCGGTCTGACCGTTCGGGGCGCTGACTTGCAACGGCAGCCCTTGCTCGGCCGTGAAGGACGCGGCCGCGCCGTCGAATTCGGTCTTGGTATGGACCTGGGTTCGTCCCACGGCAAGGATTTTCAACCCCGGGAAGAACCCTCGGCGCTCGGCGGGGCTGCCACGAACCACGGTTGAGACGACGACGGAAGGTTTCGCGTCGGGACCGTTCCCCCGGGGGGATTCGGCGACTTCAAACCCCAGGGCCGTGATGACGAGGGCGGTTGACGCCACCTTTTCCCCGACGACCACCTTTACCGTCTTCGGCTCACCGCCGCGGATCAGGTCAACGCTGACCTCGGTCCCGGGCGCGACTCCCGCGGTCCTGGTGCGGAGGGTAATGGGGTCGGGAGTCCCTTTGCCGTCGATCGAGACGATCACGTCGCCGACCTTTAGCCCCGCGTGGTCGGCGGGGCTGTCCTTCTCGATCATGTTGATCAGAGTTCCCTGGCCGTCGGGAACCTTGAAGTCCTTGGCGAGCGCCGGGTTCAATCCTTGACTTCCGATCCCCA
>JAYUFP010000352.1:0-5943 GCA_043738665.1 Isosphaeraceae bacterium | reverse complement strand
GCCGACGAACTGCTCGTGGACGAATCCGGGGGTGATCGACAGAATCTCGGCCCCTTTCGGGAACGGGCTTTCGACGAGGTAGACCCCCGGCTCAATCTTCTGAACGATCCTCCGCCAGCTCCCGGCGGCAGCCCCGCCGACGACTGAGACCACGTCGCCGATTCGTGGATGTTCGCCAGGAATCTTGCCGATTTTGATCAATCTTCCGTCAGCGGAGATCGCCGCGGGTTTGCCTTCAAAGCGGACGTGGTACGATTCGGTGAGGATGATCTCAGGCTGGTTGTCGTAAGGGATCGTGTCGTCGTCGCGAGGGCCGATCTGTTCGATGACGTTGTTCTCGACGCGGTCGTACGCGCCTCGGATCGTCAGAACCAGGAAGCGCCAGGTCTTGCCGCTGGGACCGATCGGTTTGGCCTTGTTGTTTCGGATGATCACGTCGTGCGAGTCGTGTACGGCGAAGACCGCCGTGGCCGAAGTCCCTGGAGGTGCGCCTCGGTAGTCGTTCGCTTCGATCACCCAGGGACCTTCGAAGAACTCGCCGACCCCTCCGCGGAGCGTGTTGCCGACGACCCGCCCACTGGTGGCGTTGACCATGCGGAAGAGTTTCGGGGCTTCCTCCCAGGGCTTGACCATCGCGGAGGGCGGGCCTTCGATGTCGAGCTTTTCGAAAACGAGGTTGACCTTGGGAGTGCTCGAAGTTTGATCGAAATTGTCGGTCGTGCCGATGACCGCGGGGCTCCAGCTCACGTCGTGTCTCCAGCGGACCGGGGCTGCGAAGCGGATCGCGAAACCCTTGAGCGTCGTGCCTCCCGTGTGGATTTTCACGGCCGCCGTCCATGGGGATTCGTCTGGAGCCTGCGCGAAGGTCAACACTGCGCCCGGCTCGCCGACGATGCTCACCGGCTGGTTCAGTACGAGCGGTTTCGCGAGCCGATAGTCGCCGGGGCCAAGGCGGATCGTCCCGAAGCGGCTCGCCAGGTCGTTGAGGTCGTCGCCGGGTTTGGCGGCGGTCTCGGTCGCCGCGGGTGTGGGCGCACGTTTCGAGACGTCGCAAGGTCCGCCGGGAATCGTGCCGACAGCCGACTCGCCGTCGGAGTAGATCAACCGGAGACTCAGGTTCGACGAGGATTCATCGCGGATCGGCGGAAAATAGAGGTCGAACGACGTCCGGTTCAGTCCCCGACGGACCACCAGGGGCAAAGCATGTGCGTCGGCATCGGACGCCCCGCGGTTACCCCCGGCATGATAGACCCAGAGACCGCGAACCGGGTCGCTCAAAACGGCGCCGACGATCGCTTTGCTGACCGAGACCCCGGTGACCGTGACATGCACTTCTCCCGGCCCAGTGACCTGGCGTCCCTCCTGACCGTGCCACGTTGAGGTCAGGTTCAACATCGTGACCTTGGGGAGCGTCGCCTTGGCCGTCAGCAGCTTCGGATCGCATTTCGTCGCGGCGACGACGACCGCGTCTTCCTTGCCCGATTCGTAGCTGACCGTGACGGTAAGCCGCCGCCCGTTGAGGTCGCGGTCGGGCTGGAAGAAAAGGCTTCCCGCGGTGGGGTCGTTCGTGGCGGGAATGAACTCCGCGTTATGGTGGCCTTGCGGATTGACTCCGAACGACCAACGGGCGACCTTGGGGTCGTCGATGTCGATCGCCTTGACCTTGTCTTTCGGCGAGAGTTTCGTCAGGTTGATCCGGGCATCAATCAGGCCGTCGGGTCCGACTCCCGTGGCGAGCGCCGCGAAATCGAACTTCTCCTGACCGACCCACTTCGCGGCCATGCCGTCTCCGGGCATCCTGAGGTTGGGATTCGCGCGTCCGCCCTGGATGAAGGTCTCGGCCTGCGAGCCGTCGGAAAACGTCGCGTTCACGCCAAAGCCGCGCCCGGTTTCGACGCGAAGAGGTTCGAAGAAAACGTCGGCGTTCGTGGCCCCGAGTTTGCGGAAGATCGCCGCCCCGTACTGGTTCGGGGTGTTGATTCGCCACTCGTCCCTGCCGTGGCCGTTAATCTTGAGAGCGGTGATTTCGAGTTGGGCGGGAAGGCCGCCGAGGACGATATGGATGTCCTGCACGCCGTTGGGCTTGATTGCGTTGGTGTTCTCGCCGCAATAATCGTGATTGTCCTGGCCGAGCCAGCGCCCCGAGATCGGACCCGCGGCGCGCGACTGCGACCCGAGAAGGCCTGCAACGAGCCAAGATGCGACAATGACGGCCGCGTTCCAACGAATTCCGCGACGGGACATAACGACCTCCCTGTGATTGACCCGGATGTCCCCTCTAACCTTCACGAACGACGCAATCGACCCCGCTTGTTTGCATCGTGAAGCATAACATACAGAGAGAAGCGTCGGCGACGACGAGGGAACACTCATGGCCAAAGAGCAGACCGGTCTCTTCTTCGACGAGCCCGAGGAAGAGCGCGCCGTTGATCCGGCGGCCCCTCTCGCGGAGCGGATGCGTCCCAGAACCCTGGAAGAATTCGTCGGCCAGGGACATCTCGTGGGCGAAGGGGCCTTGCTGCATCGCTTGCTTGCGAGGAATCGCCCCCTACCCTCATTGATCTTGTGGGGCGGCCCCGGGACGGGGAAAACCTCGCTGGGAAGGCTGCTCGCCGAGCGCGTCGGGGCGCGGTTCGTACCGCTTTCGGCCGTCTTTTCGGGCGTGAAGGAGGTTCGCGCGGCGATCGAAGAGGCTCGCAAGAATAAGCGGCGGGGACTGCGCACCCTTCTCTTCATCGATGAGATCCACCGCTTCAACAAGGGGCAGCAGGACGCCCTCCTCCCCGCGGTCGAAGATGGCACGGTCACGCTCGTCGGCGCGACGACGGAAAACCCGTCATTCGAAGTCAACGGCGCGCTGCTTTCAAGAACCCGAGTACTCGTGCTTGAAGCGCTCTCCGAGCCCGACCTGATCACGATCTTCGTCCGCGCCCTGACCGACGTCGATCGCGGCCTGGGAACACTGAATGCCCGCGCTTCCGATGACGTCCTGTCCCACCTCGCGCGTGCGTCGGGGGGCGATGCGCGAGTCGGCCTCGCGGCGCTCGAATCGGCGGCGGAAGCGACGCCCACTGACGAGCGAGGGGTTCGCGTCCTGCTCCAATCCACGATCACCGAGGCTCTGGGGCGTGCCCGGTTCGCCTACGACAAGGGAGGCGAGGACCATTACAACCTGATCTCGGCCCTGATCAAGTCCGTAAGGAACTCCGACCCGGACGCGTCAATCTACTGGCTCGCCCGCTTGATCGAGGGGGGCGCCGACCCGATTTTCATCGCGAGGCGGCTCTGCATCCTCGCGTCGGAAGACGTCGGCCTCGCCGACCCGCAGGCCATGCTTCAAGCCGCCGCCGCGGCGCAGATCGTTCACCTGATCGGCCTTCCCGAAGGGCTCTTTCCCCTCTCGCAGGCGACACTCTACCTCGCCAACGCTCCCAAATCGAACGCCGTAACCCGGGCCTATGGCGGCGCGGCGACCGACGCCGCCGCGACGGCACGAGCCCCCGTCCCGCTCCACCTCCGCAACGCCGTCACACCCTTGATGAAACGTGTCGGCTACGGCGAAGGGTATCGTTACGCCCACGACGACCCGGCCGCGTCCTCCGAGATGAAATGTCTCCCCGATGAACTTCAAGGTAAACGCTATTACGAACCTTGACGCTTCCGCCGGCCTGGCATGATCGCCAGGCCGCAAAGTCCTCCCACCACGACCAGAAACAGCGGCGACCACCCCGCCGCGGGGACGACCATCCCCGGGATGAACACGGCCGTTTCACCGGCTTGCTTGCCGGCTCGGTAAGAGACGCGAACCGGGCGAAGGGTTCCGTCGGGGATGCGCCGATCGGTCCGATAGACGAGGGTGTAACTCGATCGCAGGCGTTCGGCGAGTTGTTCGTAAATGGCCCGAAGCTGATCGGCTTCCCGGGCTGAGTAGTACTGCCCACGGGTGTCCCTGGCGAGCTTCTTCAGGCCGTCGCTCTCGATCTCATCCTCGGAGCCGAGACCGAGGGTGTGGATCGGAAGGCCGAGACGGCGGCCGGCGGCGATCACCGAGTCGATGTCGGCGGATTGGCTGAACGTGTCCTCGCCGTCGGTCAAGGCGAGCACGGCGCGGCGGCCGGGCTCGGTCTTGATGAGTTCGAGGGCTTCGGCCACCGCGTCGTAATACCGCGTCGCGCCTTCGGGCTTCAGGCGGTTCACGGCGGAGGCGACTTCGGCGAAATTCTCGGTGATCGGCGCGATCAAATTGATCTCGGTCCCAAACGCGATCACCGCGACTCGCGAGCCTTTCGGCAGCCCTTCGAGAAAGCTCGCCACGGCCCGCTTCAAGGCCCCGATCCGGTCTTCCTCCTCCATGCTCCGGCTGCGGTCGACCACCAGGACCACCGTGATCGGGCTCGCTTCGCGAGTGGTTGGTGCGAGGAGACGAAGGATCGGAGATTCGACGCCGTCCTCGGTCACGTGAAAGTCGCCTTTCGTGCCGTCGAGGAGATACGAGCCGTCGGGCTTCCTCACCTCGAAATCGACGGCGATCTCCGGGAAATTGGCATCGCCGGCGCCCGTGATCACGACCGAAGCTTCGTCGCTCTTGTCTTGAGAAGGAGGGGGAGGCGGCGGTTCGATGGGGTCGGCCATCGCCACCTTGGCCGCCCTTCCCAGACCCGGCAGTTTCAAAACGCGGTCGAGCTCGAACGCCAGATTGGCTTTGCGAAGGAACAGGAGGGCGAGACATGTGTTAGGCAGTCGTCCCCATTGCGGATTGGGCCAGCCGCCGTCGTCCTGCTGGCGCCGCAGCAGTTCTTGGGAGCCTGCCGCATACCAATCAAAGCCATCGAGGTCACGGAGACCGAGCGCGACGCACACGCGTTCGAGCGACCAGAGGTAATAAATATCCGTCCCGCTATTCATCTGGCGGGCATCGACACTCACCGACTTCAACGCCTTGCCGAAAACAGGATCGGCCGCGAGTGCGGTGCCGCGGGCCTTCGCTGTTTGGCGTTCGGCCAGGGCGGGTCGGGCCGACGCGATCGCCAGGCCCATGAGTCCCGCGCAGGTCATCGAGGGCCGGCTGCCCTCCCCGGGTTTGTAGCCCCACCTGCCGTCGTCGTTCACAGTCGAACGGAAATGCGTGTCGACGTCTTCGAGCGTCGCGTTCGAATCCGACCCGTGCCGTCCCGCGGCCCAGATTCCCAGCAGGGCGAACTGAGTGTTCGAGTTGTCGCCCGAGGTGGGTGGATTGCGAGACGATCGGCGCGTCCGACGAGAAGACCCGTCGTCCTCGGTATCGCCGGTCAAAGGGACCTGGTAATCCCAGAGACCGCCGTGGGAACCGTTCGCGAGTCTCGTAGCGAGCTTCCGGATCAACGCGTCGTTGGGACCGGTCTGCCCTTTCCGGACCCTCGCCAGAAACAGAATGGCGAGCGAGATGTCGTAAGTCTGGTCCGAATTTCGGGCGAGTGCGCGCACGGCCTCAAGAGCCGTCGCGATCGAGTGATCATTGGCTTCGACGCCGTTTTCGAGGAGGGCGAGGCCTACCAGAGACGTCATGCCAAGGTCGTGGACGTGACTGTAACTGAAAGGCCAGTGTCCCTCGGGCCTCTGCTCATTTTTCAGAAACGTCACGCCATGCGCAATGGCGGCATCAACCTCGGCTGCATTCGGCCCGTCGGCGGCCCTCGCGGCGAATGGGGATGCGAGGAGCATGGGGACGAAGAGGACGAGTCTCACGACGCACCCGCTTTCGAAGTCGCGGAGTAAGGCGCTGCCGCGAGCGAACCGATCGCAATCCCCCCGCCGATCAACGCCCAGACCCCGCAAGCGAGCCAGACGTTCGACGCCAACCAGGGTTCGATCGTCCGGCACCCCGCCACGAAGATCGAGGCCGCGAGCACGCCTGCGAACGCTCCCGCGAAGCCCGAAGGACCGACGTCCTTCGGCTCCCCTCGT
>JAYUFP010000351.1:0-5950 GCA_043738665.1 Isosphaeraceae bacterium | reverse complement strand
GAGGCATAGGGGAAAACTCCAGGATTCGGTGGCTCTCGATCCCAAGGTTACCCATAATCCCCGGATTGCGTCAAGGATTAAGGATGTCCCCTTCAGTCTCCCCCTTCAGTCTCCCCGGATTGCGTCAAGGATTAAGGATGTCCCCTTCAGTCTCCCCGGCCCTTCAGTCTCCCGCAAGCTTTCCTGGCACGCCGCCGCCCTGTTCGTTTGAAAGCTCGGCGATCGTCAAGTCGAGACCGGGGTGCTGATCGGCGAACTCCCGCGAATCGGGGGGCTCGCCTGCCGGTTCTGGGGGCGGTGTTTGGGGCGCTGGGTCGGGTGAGGAAGTCGGAGGGACTTGGACCCGCCATTCATCAACGAGTGAAATAATTTTAGCTGTGTCCGGATGATCCGGTCCGAGCGTCAAACGACGGAGGGAGGCCGCTTGCTCGGCGACTCGGGTTGCCGCCGGAAGGTCGCCTTGCTTGCGAAGGATCAGCGCCAAGTTGATCAGCCCGCGGGCAAAGTCGGGGTGGGTCTCGCCGATCTCGGCGCGTTGCCAGTCGATGAGCGCTTGGGCGACCTTGGCGGCCTCTGTGAAGCGGTTCTCGCGGCAGAGGCGCACGACATCGGCGCGAAGGCGGACGGCCTCGTCGCGCCTCACCCCCCGGCTCGCACCTGTGATGGCGGCGCGGAAAATTTTGAACCAACTCATTCCGTCGCCGTGCCTCCTTCCGAGGTTCTCCCCGGGAATTTTAGCACCGGTCGATCGGTCAGGCATGATTGTGGCGGGACTCATCGTTCACCACCAGAACTCGGTCCGGATCAATCGAAGGGCGCGAAAGGCGAGGTAGTCACCAAGCGGCTTCGATTCGAGGTCGATGCGTGCGTAGCCGGTCATTCCGGTTTTCAGAACGTGGGACGAGTCGTCGATCTTGCAGGTGACGATGAACGCGCCGAGGGTGTCGCGTGCGGAACTCGAGGACGATTGCGGCGGATTCGGGACTTTGTTGACGCCCGCCGCGACGCGCTCTTGCGCCTTGATCGAGGTCGTGGCGATGCGGTCGACTTGGCACGCGAACGTCTGAAACGGGAGCGCGCGGACTTTCAGCGCGGCCTTCTGGCCTCTCCGGACTCGCGCCACGTCCTGCTCATCGACGGAAACCTCAGCTTCGACGTAATTTGGGGCCTCGACCTCGGCGATGAGGTCACCCTCTTGCAGATACTGGCCGATACGTTCCTTGAGGCGTGGGGTGGCGATCTCGCCCGAAACGGGGGAGACGACGGAAAGCCGGGCCTTTTGCCCTTCGAGGAAACGGACCTCCTCGGCGATCCGGGCGAGGCGCGCCTTCTCGGCTTCCACCTCCTCGGGGCGGGAACCGGCCTCGAGCAGGCGGAGCGCCGACACGGCTTCGGCGGCTTCCGACTCTCGGCGGGCGAGTTCGGCCTCGGACTTCAAGCTCCCCTCGGCTTCATGGGCGAGTCCCCGCGCCTGGGACTGTGCGAGCTGAGCCGATGCGACCTTCCAGACCTTGTCCGTCTCTTGGAGTCGGTCAAGTTGGAGGGCGCGTCGGTCGAGCAAGATCCGGTCGCGTCGGAGCGAATCGGCCGCGCGGTCGGCTTCGGCGCGGTACTGAGCAATCTGGGCGTTGATCTCGGCGAGTTCCGCTTTAAGAGACTCGCGGGTCCGCGTCAGGTCTTGACGCGCCAGGTCGCGCCAGGCTTTGGCACGTCCGACGCGCTGCCGCTGCTCCTCGATTTGCTCGGGCCTTGGGCCGATCTCCAGGAGCCGGAGCTTTGCCGCCGATTCCCGCAACTCGGCCAGTTTCTGCGCGAGTCGACTCTCGAGGTCAGGCACATCGAGGAGCGCGAACCTTTGCCCGGTCGACACAAGGCCCCCCTCATCACCGCAGACCTCGCGGAGGAACCCGGCGATCGGGGCGCGGATCTCGGCACGCGCCGAAGGGCGAATCTGGAACGTCCCGCCCGCCCGATCCCGGACGGGCACCGCGAAAAGTGCGGGCACCCCGCAGCCCGCCGCGAGGATCCACGCCTTCATCCTTCCCCTTCGCTCCCGGATCATCGCCGTCGCCTCCCCGTTTGAAAAATCGCGGAACAATCGCCGGGCGCTCGCCGTCCCGAGCAAGACGGTCCAGCCGACGCCCATTACCGTCGCCCTTGAGCCGAAGTAGACGGCGAACCCCCAGATCGTCAGCGTCAGGAACACCAGAGAGAAGATCCACGAAGCCGCTCCGAACGCCAACAAGAGTCTTCCTCCGGCTTCGCCCGAGGGCCGCGCCGCGCCCCAGAACAACCATCGGCCATACCCCTTGAATCGATCGCGAGACCGTTCCAGGAGGTTCGGGACTTCGATCAAATCGCTTAACAGGTAATAGCCGTCGAGTGGGATCAAAGGGTTGATGTTAAAGAGCATGCGGAAGCCGCAGACCGAGACGACGAACCAGCCGAAGTCGTGCGCCGCGGTCCCCGACTGTGTCAACCTCCAGGTGAGCGCCCCGAGCGACCAGAGGATGAGGTCGCAATAGCCGCCCGCCAGGGTCACCCAGAGTCGTTTCCAGCGTTCCGAGATCAGCCAGGCGTCGGACACGTTGCAATAAAAGCACGGCATGAAGTACATCAACAGGAAGCCCATCTCGCGGACTTCCCCGCCGTAATGCTTACAGGTCAGCCCGTGCGCGGCCTCGTGCAGCGCGGTCGTCACCGCGAGCGCCAGCCACGCGAGGGCCACCGTGCGAGGCCCCCATCCGGCGGCGAACTGATTGACGAACCCGTCACGCTCCGCCCAGACCATCAACCCCGCGGCGACGATCAATACGCCCGAGATCGCCAGAAAGGCCCGCGTCCAGACGAATCGGAGGTAAGGCTCGACGCGGTCGAAAAGCCACTTCGGGTCGAACAGGTTGAGTCTCAAGAAGAGGATGTTCCCGCTTTGCTTTCGAGACTTGCCGGTTCCCTCATCGGGCTCGGGCTCGGGCTCGGCGCCGACCCCGGGGATCGGCCACGACCTCATCGCCCGGAGTAGACCATCGTCGTCCGAACGATTCTCCCGGACGTCGCGGACGAGCCTTCGCTCTCGGACGAGAGCGACGAAATCCTCGAGGTCGTCTTGGTCGAGCGTTTCTCCGAAGTGAGCCTCATAGGCTCCGCGGATCTCCTCGGCGTCGGCTTCGCCGTCGAGCCGCGAGAGCAGAAACGACTCCTCCGGACCGAGGTTGAAATACTCCCCCGAATGAATATTCTTGACGACATGTCGCCCGTCAGCGCCGACGGGTTTAAGCACCAGGTCGTCCCGGAGGCGGGGGAGACTCGATTCGAGGAGCGTCGTCGTCATGGAAGCGATTCACGACCAATGGGATCAAGCTGTCCGACATTCATGACGCATAAGAAAATGGCGCGACCACGAGCGAGAAGAGAAATGAAACGAGGGCGTCGGCCCGCGCCGAACGCCCCGTTCCTTGGAGACTCTCAATCGAGGTCAGCCACTCACTTACACTTGCCGCCGCCGCCCTTGCTGCCGCCGCCGCCGCCCTTGCTGCCGCCGCCGCCATGACCCTTGCTGCCGCCTCCTCCGCCGCCGCCGCACGGGTTGCCGCAGTTCGTCGGGGCGATGCGTTCTTCGAGCCGTTCGATCCGGAAACGGCGCTTCGACTCGGTCTTGATCGACATGGTGTGAACTCCCTGAAAAACGGTGCCAACCGAATGCCGGCGGGCCGAAGCGGTCCGCCGATGCTCCCTCGAAACGGGGCGCGAACGCTCCCGTCGGCCCCAACGTGTCTGAGAAGGGGGCCGAATGTTTGGGGATGTTTGACTTGTTTTGGAATCGTTTCCGATTCGATCCGCCACGCGGACCGGATGCTCTTAACGGCCGGTTTTACGCTCCCATTCGCGTCGCGTGGCAACGAGTGAGAGCGAGATCCGTTCGCCGGCAACCCAACGTGCCAAGTCGTCGCCCATCGCGATCGCCGAAGGATAACGAGCCTCGGGCTCGACCATCATCGCCTTGAGGCACACCGCCTCCAGCGCCGCGGGGATCTTCCGGTTCACTCGACGCGGCGCCGGGCAATCGACCCGTGTCGCCTTGTCCTGGCTCACCGACGAATCTTCGTGATCGAATGGAGCCCGGCCGGTCAACAGCCGGTACAAGGTCGCCCCCAGGCCGAAAACGTCGGTCGTCGCCCCGAGCCGATCCCAGTCCCCCTCCGCCTGTTCCGGGCTCATGTACCTCGGCGTGCCGATCGACTTGCCGAGTCGCGTCCGCGAGAGCCCGGCTCGCGGGCTCGGTCCTTCGGAATTCGCCATTCCCCAAGGCCCATCTTCCGAACCGTTTAACAGGCGGGCCAGGCCCCAATCGACGACGACCGTTTCTCCATGACACCCGAGCATGATATTGCGCGGCGTCAGGTCGCGATGAATCACACCCTGGTCGTTCGCGAAGTTCACGGTGTAACAGACATCGACGAGTCGGTCGATCAGCCGGCGGAGCACGCCCCCCCGATCGGATACCGAGAGGGTCGCATGATACTTATCCGATACGTCCGCGAACGTCTCCCCTCGAACACAACGCATCGTGAAATAAGGATTTCCTGAACGACCGAACTTCCGGCCGTAGACGGGCACCACGCCGGGGTGTTCGAGTCCGGCGGTAATTTCCGCCTCGAACCAGAGCCGCGTTCGCGCCCATTCGCTCGTCCCCTCGGGGCCGCGCGTCACTTTAAGAGCGACGTCGCGACTCAGTTCCTCATCGCGGGCGAGGTAGACCGCGCTGAGTCCACCCGAACCGAGTAAACTCAGCACGCGATAACGAGAATTCTCCGTTAAACCTTTTTCATCCGCGCTTGACAACGCGGAATGAGACTCGGTTATCATCAAGAATCCCCCATATGGCACGGCTCGTCTGAACCACAAGAATCGCGTCGATTACCGAGGAATGCAAGAAGTCGATCAACCAAGCGGCACAGTCTGTTTATTTTTCGCAACATTTTTAATATGCACATATAAAATTTCTATTTATTATCAACGAGTCAATGATTGACGATCAAATTGAATGAAAACTAATGTGATCACGTACTCGCGCCATACGTGGCCGAGGGACTTGCAAGTTTGATGGATTACGATCATGGTGAGATTGAGCGGGGCCTGACGCGGATCCGGTGGTCCGTGAAGACCGATCGCGGGACGCCTTCGGTGACTCCGGGCATGTGGCAGGCGAGGCAATCTCGGGAGGCGTTCACCGGGCAAATCGTCTTCGGCGGGGGAAAAGGTGTCAGGAACCTTTTTCCCGACCGAAAACACGATATCCGCCGCATGGTCCTGGTTGGGAATCCGTTTCCAGAGACGGCGGACTCGTCAAAATCCGTCGATTTGGCGAACGAGCGAACGAGCGAATCAACGATTCGCGAGTTTCACTTTCCGCTTCCGCCAGGCGTATCCGCCCGCCAGAACTCCACCCATCAAGCCCATGACGACGGTCGAAGGTTCAGGAACCACGTCGAATTCGGCGGTTGTCGAAATCGTCCTGTTACCGTCAACAAGCGTCGCCGTGATCAGGTAAGCACCGTCTTGGTTCTCGTCGAAGTTGAGTGGAATTCTAAAAAAATTGAATCCGAGGTTGGTCGATTCCTGTCGTCGGTTTGTCGGTTCTCCGGTCAGGGCCAGCGCGCACTTTTAGGTAGTTTTGGTAAAATGTAACGCTTGCGCTTTGGAGCGACGACGACGGGGACATCCTTAGTGTTTGCCGAAGTTCGGGGGTTCTGGGTAACATTGATTCCCGGTCAGGGACGCGACGGTCAGGGGGTCAGACTTTGTTTTTGGTTTTTCGGAGGGCGTGAAAAACCAAAAGTAGAGTCGAGGGGTGGCGCGGTGGCCCGAGGCTCCGTTTCCACTCCCCGCTCATCAAACCGGACGGGCGGTTTTCCCGCATCCGGCTTTCGGACAAGGTGTCTCACACGTT
>JAYUFP010000350.1:0-1871 GCA_043738665.1 Isosphaeraceae bacterium | reverse complement strand
TCTCGGCTCGGAAGGATTGATCGCGGTGGCCCAGGCGGTCGAGGACGTCGGCCAGGACCGGCGTGTGAAGCGCTTTCAGGCGATCGGCCCAATCGATCATTTGTAGGTCTCGGATCGACATGATTCACGCCTCCTTTTAGTTGAAGATTTCAGAGGTGTATCTTTACTGTTCAATCCAAGGTCGCCCCTCGGGCGGGGGAGGCGGCTGCCGCCACCGCCAGTCGGAACGGTATGCCACTCGCAAATACGGCGTTTCGATCCGCTTTCCTCCCTGAGTGTTCGACCGGAGCAACGCGTCGAGCACTCCGCTGGTCAGGAGCGTCCGCTCGACGGGCCAGGTCGGCTTGCCGGTGACCATCATCTTCGTGATGCCGTCGACGAAGCGGCCGAAGTGTGCCGCGGGGCGGGCTTCCTGGGTCCAGAACTGGGTCGACTCGATCCTTCGGCCGTCTTGATCCCGCCAGGCCGCGGACCAACTGGCGACGTCGCCGTTCAGCTCCAGAAGATACACACGCAGGCCGTCTTCGTATTCGACGATCATCAGCTTGGGGTGCGTGACATTCCCGCGGTTCAGGGGCTCGCCGTTCAGATGGCCGGGGGTCCGCTTCAGCGCCGCATCGAAGAGTTCGGGATCGAACATGTGTTCGTCGAACGCTTTCCAGACCGCGGACCCGCTCAGGCACTGCGCCGCGCGGACACCGGTCTCTCCGCCCTGGCGTTGTTCGGCGAGAGATTGCACGGCCTCGAGCCCGTGGAATCCGTAGGCGTCGGTCGACCCGTAAGTGATGGCGACGATCTCAGTGAGCTTGGCGTCGCGCGCGACGTCGGCCGCCGGGTGCCTCCACGAACCCGGCACCGAGGAGCCTGCCATCAGGGGGATCTTCAGCGCCTTCGCCGTGTCGTAGATGGCCTTGGCGTCTTCCCAGTTGTCGGCCAGGTGCTTGTCGATGAAAACCGGAACGACCCGGCCGCTCCTCTCAAAGACCTTGACCGTCTCGTCCCAGAAACGCTTCTTGGGGTATTGATGATTCCCCGTCGCGGAGAACGGATAGTCGCCGTGCTCGGCGACGAGCAGAACGCCGTCCACGGCCAGCATCCCCGTGCCCAGGGTGAGTGTGTCGGCGATGCTCGCCTTGATGGGGAATCGGTGCGAGGCGGCGAGCAGTCGGCTAATGTCGTTCGGCGGCTTCTGGTCGGTGTAGAGCGACACGAGTTTGAGGGGGAATTCCTTCCCCTTGCCGTCGAGCGTGTCGGTCAAGAGGAGGCGGCTCACGATGACGTCGGCGTGGGAGTTATGCCGGTATTCAGTCACCGCGGCGGCGATGCGCTTGACGGGCTCGCCTCCCCGGCTCGACACTCCCGCCGTGACGAAGAGAAGGACCGCACACCGCCAAGGCATTCGAATGTGAGAGTGTTGACTCATCGGGAACTCGGTTTCCTGGGCGGGGTGTCTTCGGATCGATGTCCCATTATAATCGCGGTTCACGGGTCAGGGTTGCGGTTTTTTGACGGAGACATCGTGCGGACCTCACGCGGTCGAGATTTCCATTCCCAGACGGCGGGCACATGTGCTTCGCTTCGTCGTGCGCGAGCGAGGTCTCTACCGGCGCAGACCAATCTTTAAGAGTCTTCGATCACCCTCCGTCCTGCCCGCTTCACTGGTTCGATCGAGAATTGGCCGACGAACTGGCCTTTGGTCGTGAACTCGACGAGCTCGCCGGTCTGGTTCGGGTTGACGATCACGCCGTCGCCGTTGGCGGCGATCGAGCGGTGCGCCAACCGATTCCGGCGGATGAACGCGGCGGACGCGGATCGACCGCGCCGGGCGCGGGTCTCCCGACCGTCGATTCCTTGGAGTGCCGGAGCTCGCT
>JAYUFP010000349.1:0-17183 GCA_043738665.1 Isosphaeraceae bacterium | reverse complement strand
GCTGCCGCCCCCCTTGGTGAAGAGGCGGTCGAACACCACTTTGGGGTTCATCTCGTAAGGAGCGGGCGAGGTCGCCGTCCGCCAGGAGATGTGGGTTTTGTACGTCCCGCTGTAACCGAAGGCGTTGCCCGAGCGGGCCGACTCGCAACCGAGTTCGAGGCTGGGGAAGCGGGTGGCGTCGCCGACGTGGCGGGCGTAGAGCTGGTCGGCGGAGATGT
Source organism: Isosphaeraceae bacterium (assembly GCA_043738665.1). GTDB lineage: Bacteria > Planctomycetota > Planctomycetia > Isosphaerales > Isosphaeraceae > JAYUFP01. The sequence continues at coordinate 16,965 of JAYUFP010000349.1, read as the reverse complement.
CCACTCGCACGGCATCCTGGGTCTTGTAAGCCTGGGCGCCGGTCAGGAAACTCGCGGCCCCCTGGCCGTGTCCGCAGCCTTCGGTGTCGCCGTTGGTGAGCGCCGTGTTGTGGGTTAGGCCGTGGAACGAGTTCAGGTAGTCGCGGGCGAAGGAGAGCGGCTTGAGTGATTCGGGCAGGTCGACGAGCGGCCCTTCATGCTTCGGGAACCAGGTCGGGAGGTGTACACCGTTGGGGACGTACCAGTAGCACATGCGGACCGGAGGCTTGGACGCCGCCGTCGCCGCGCCCGCGGCCGCCGCGAAGCTTTCCATCCAGGGCAGGGCGAGGGCGGCGCCCATGCCTCGCAACATGGTCCGGCGGTTCATGTGATAGGACATGTCCGGTTCCCTTTTTGTGACGCTCGTAGGATCGGTTCGGTCCCGAATGGCGGAGGCCTCTTATTGAGCGACGCCGCGGTACTGAAAGGCCCGACTTTCCACGATCCCGACGATGACGGCCTGAATGCGGTTGTCGTTGCCGGCGAGCTGCTTGCGGATCGCTTCCACGGTACAGTAATCGGCGAGTTCCAAGCCCCGGCCCAGACTATAGGTTAACACGTTCTCGATCAGAGACCGCGTTAACTTCTTCGAGCCGGTGGACCCGAGGAGCCTCTTCAAGCCCTGGACGTCGGAGAACTTCCGCCCGCCGATCAGTTCGCCCGAGGGGTCGATGGGGAACGTCCCGTCGGTCGTCCGCCAGCGCCCCACGGCGTCAAAGTTTTCGAGGGCGAACCCCAAGGGGTCCATCTGCCGGTGGCAGGACGCACACTTGGGGTCGGTCCGGTGGGCTTCCATCCGCTCGCGGAGCGACGCCGTATCGGCCGCCTGCTTGCTCTCGTCGAGCTTGGCGACGTCGGCCGGAGGGGGAGGGGGGGGCGTGCCGAGGATCTGCTGCAAGATCCATTGCCCGCGCTTCACGGGGGACGTTCGGTTCGGGTTCGAGGTCAGAGTGAGCACGCTCGCCTGGGTGAGGACTCCGCCCCGCCGCCGGTCTGGCAGGGACACTTTCCGGAACGCGTCGCCCGAGACGCCTTCGATCCCGTAGTGCTTCGCCAGCCGCTCGTTGACGAACGTGTAATCGGAGTCCACCAGTTCGAGGACGCTCCGGTTCTCCCGCAAAAGGAACGCGAAGAACCGCTCCGTCTCCAGCCGCATCGCGTCTCGCAGTTTATCGTCAAATTCGGGGAAAAGCTCTTTATCCCGAGCCACCCCGTCGAGCTTGCGGAGCTGGAGCCACTGGCCGGCGAAGTTCCGCGCGAACGCGTCGGACTTGGGGTCGCCGAGCATCCGGACGACCTGCCGGCGGAGGTTCGCCCGGAGCGTCTTGTCGCGGGCCTCCTTGAACAGTTCCTCATCGGGCATGCTGCTCCAGAGGAAGTAGGAGAGCCGGCTCGCGAGTTCGTGATCGGTCAGCAAGCGGTCCTGCCGCGATTCTCCGGGTTCGACGAGGAAGAGGAACTCGGGAGAGGCGAGCATGGTCGTGAGTGCGATCTGCACCCCGCGCTCGAAGCTCTCGCCGCGGTCGTTGGCGAGCTGGAAGATCTTGTGGATGCGTTCGATCTCGTCGGGCTGAACGGGTCGGCGGAACGCCCGCTCCGCGAACCGGGCGATCACCTGGCGGGCACAGTCGAGCCGCGAAGCGTCGCCGAATTCCGGCATGCGGAACAGAATCTTCTTATGCGACTCGGGCAGCGTTTCCGCTGACTCCGGAACGGGTCCATGGACGACCATCGAGTCGACGTGCAGACCGCGGTCGCCGCCGTAGCGCTGGTCTCCGCTGACGTTCGCGGTCACTTCCTTGGGTTTGGCGACGTTCGCCGTCGCCGCCTGTCCGGGGGCGAGTGCGACGTGGACCCGGTTGTCACCCGCCGCGACCTTGAGCCAGAAGCGGTAGACGACCGTCTCGTCCTGCACGCGGACGGCGTTGAGGGAGCGCCGGTCCTTGCCGAACCCGATCACCAGCCGCGGCGGGGGGACGGATTCGGCGATCCCCACCCTCACCAGGCTGAACTCGACGAGATACCGCCCGGGTTTGAGCGCGTGTTTGAACTCGACGGGGGTGTGGGCCGGGAGCGGATAGGTCTTGAGCCCGATCAACTCGGTAGGGGGAAGCTTCTCGGCCTCGGGAGGGACGATCGCCTTGTCCATCGCGACCTCGGCGGCGTCGAGATACTTCTCGATATGAACGGGCGAGATATTCAGCGCCGAGCCGACGTTGTCGAAGCCGAATCCGATGTCGTCGGCCGGGAAAGCGTCGGCGAGGCGGAGGTCAAGCCCGAGGAGGTCGCGGATCGTATTGTTATATTCCTGCCGGTTCAGCCGCCGGATCGCCACGGGCGGCGTGCTGAGTTGCTTGCCGCATTCGGCGGCGAGGAAGTCGTTCTCGACCCAGCCGGTCAGCCGTTCCCGCTCCTCGGCCGAGGGTTGCGGCGAGTCGGCGGGGGGCATGATGCCACCTTGCACGGCGTCACGTACGCGGACCCAGGTCTTGCCCCCTTTGAGGGCGGCGTTCCGGTCGGCGAAGTCGTCCAGGGCAATGCCCGCTTCGGGGTCGTCGGTCGAGTGGCAGTCAACGCAGAAGCGTTCCAGAAGGGGCAAGACCTGCTTCTGAAAGGCGTCGCGCTTTTCGGCCTGTCGTGCGGTCGCGGGATTGGATGCAACGACCAGCACCACCGCGGGGAGTAGCGTCACCGCGGCCACAACGACCGCGAGAGACGACAGGATCCACTTGAATCGGAGAGTCTTCATCGTTTTGAATGACCCGGCGTCGATGGCGAATTGGGCGGTGTGCGGGACCGGGCCAGGGCCGAAAGAGAGAGGGTTTCGGGGCGAGTGCCGGCATGGGTTGTTCTGAACGACTCACCCATTCCGCGTCTTTATTGGAACCGCGACCGTCGCCCGCGTCCAGTGCATTATAGAGGCGCTTCCGCGGAATCCGTATCGGTAAAACGGGCGGAGCGCTTGGCTCCGGCTCAACGTGAAGGAATCGCGGACCATTACGAGGGAGGCAGCAACGCCTTGATGGTATCCAACGTATCCGCCTCCGCCGCGGGCTTGTCGGTCCGCCAGCGGAGAATTCTCGGGAACCGGACCGCGACGCCCGATTTATGCCTTGTCGAGCGGTTCATCCCCTCGAAGGCCAGCTCGAACACCAGCTCGGGTTTGACCGTACGGACGGGGCCGAATTTCTCGACCATGTTGCGGCGGATGAAGGCGTCGACCTGCTTGATCTCGGCGTCGGTGAGCCCGGAATAAGCCTTGGCGATCGGGACGAGCCGGCCCTCGTCCCAGACACCGAACGTGTAATCGGTGTAGAGGCCGGCCCGCTTGCCGCTGCCGCGTCGGGCGGCGATCAGGACGGCGTCAACGGTCAGCGGATTCACCTTCCACTTGAACCAATCGCCGCGCCGTCGACCGACTCCGTGGGCTGAATTCAAACGCTTGAGCATCAGTCCTTCAGCATTCCATGATCGACTCTCGTTCCGCGAGGCGGCGATAGCCTCCCAGGAATCGGCCTCGACGACCGGGGAGAGCACGAAACGGCCGGGACGATCGACCTCCGCGACCAGTGTCCTCAAGGTCTCGCGGCGCCAGACCAAAGGCTCCGGACGCACGTCCTTTCCTTTATACTCTAAAACATCGTACGCCATCAAAATCACCGGCAGGTCGGCGAGAATCGTCTTGCCGACGGTCTTCCGGCCGATCCGGCGCTGGAGTTGGGCGAACGGCAACGCGGCTCCGTCGCGCCAGGGGAGGATCTCACCGTCGATCACGGTGCCGTCGGGCAGGGCGTCGCCGACGGCCGCGATCTCGGGGTAACGCTCGGTGACGAGCTCCTCACCGCGACTCCAGAGGAACGTCTGCCCTTTCCGCCGGATCAGTTGCGAGCGGATGCCGTCCCATTTCCATTCGCCTTGCCATTCGGCGATATCCCCCAGGCTTTCGGGAGGGCCTTCGAGGGCATATGCGAGGAAGAACGGGTACGGCTTGCTGAGGTCGCTATCGTCGGACTGCTCGGCGTGGAGGCCTTCGAAGAATTCGCGAGTCGGCTCCCAGTCCCCCATCAACCGGTGGGCGATGACGGTCGCCGCGATCCCTTTGACCTTCGCCAGCGCCCGCGTGACAAGCTGCTGGGAGACGCCGACGCGGAAGCCCCCCGAGATCAGCTTGTTCCAGACGAACCGCTGCGGCCGGTCCATCGCTCGCCAGGCTTCGAGCATCGCCTCGCGCTGGGCGTCTTCACCGGCTTTGCGCAAGGTTAGCAGGCGTTCTTCGACCCAGAACCGGAGCGGCAAGTCGCTGGAATGTTCGGGCTCGGGCAAGAGCAAGGCGATCGTCTCGGCGACGTCCCCCACAGCGTCGTACGACTCCTGAAACAGCCAGTCCGAGACCCCCGCCTCGGCCGCCGCCCAGAGCCTTAGCTTCCCCGAAGGCACGGCCTGCTTGGGTTTGCGACCGATCAGGAAATAAACCGCCCACGCAGCGTCTTCGGGGGGGCTGACCTCGAAGTAGCGGGTGAGCGCGGCGATCTTCTCGGTCGTTTTCGTGGTCTCGTCGAGGGCCGTGTAGAGATCGGCGAAGGCCTTCATGACGCAGCCTCCGTCTCCCCCGCGAACAGCGGGGCGGGGTCTTCGGCCGACTCAGCGTCGCCTTCGGCGGAGGCGTCGTCACGCTCGCCTTCGTAGCGGGTCGTGATCGTCTTCGCCTCTTTCCCCTGCTCGCGGAGCCACTTCGCCACGACGGCCGTGTACCCGTGAGTGAGCCAGGTTTCGTCGGCCCCGGTCGCGTTGATCGCGTCCAGCAAGCCGGGCCAGTCGGCATGATCCGAGAGCACGAACCCCCGGTCCACCGACCGCCGTCGTCTCGCCCCCCGAATCCGCATCCAACCCGAGGCGAATCCGGTCGACATCGGCCCGAACCGTCGGAGCCAAGGTGTCCCCTGGCTCGAAGGCGGCGCGACGATCAGGGCCTTCGACCAGTCGGCGCTGCCGGCACTCGCGGCGTAAGCCGTTTCGGGCAAATTCACGCCGCTATCGCGGTAAGCCCGATTCATCCGCTCGACCGCCCCGTGCGTGTAGATCGGACCCAGGTCATTACCGAGCCCGGCGATCAACCGCTGCGCCTTGCCGAGCGCGTAAGCGAACAGAACGCTGGCCTTGCCGTCATCCTGGTTGGCCTTCCACCATGAGCGGATCGACTCAAAAATCTCGGCCTGCGAAGGCCACCGATAGATCGGCAAACCGAACGTCGATTCGGAGACGAACAGATGACATTTGACAGGTTCAAACGCCCCGCAAGTCGCATCGGGCTCGACCTTGTAATCCCCCGAGACCACCCCAATCAAGCCGCGATGTTCCACCCGAACCTGGCTCGACCCAAGGATATGCCCGGCAGGATGAAGTGAGACGGTCACCCCGTTGATGGACAGGGTCTGGCCGTACTCGGCGGTCTCGATAACGGCGTCCTTGTCCGAGCGAGCCCGCAGGACGTTTTCCCCCGCCCGGCTCGTCAAATACTTCGCACACCCCCGGCAGGCATGGTCGGCGTGAGCGTGAGTGATCACGGCGCGGTCGACAGGCCGCCAGGGGTCGATATAAAAATCACCGGCCGAGCAATACAGGCCGACGTCGGTCGGTTGGAGCAGGTCGGATAGGTCCATGACCAGATTGTATCCGCCCTGCAATGCCCGGGCCGGAGTGAAGAGAACTCGTCCGGGCGAGTCGCGGAGCGGTAGGGACTCGACCTCCTCCGCCCTCTTTAAAGTATACCTCCGTGAACCCGGCCGAGAGATATCCGCGGATCGCGGCGATCGCCTGATGCGCGTGCTTGCCCGGGCGGAACCCGAAGGAACTGTCCAAGAAGTCCGCCTCCTAAGAGTCTATTAGTCTCTCACCCGATGAGTTCCTTCACGACCCGCCCCTTGACGTCGGTCAGGCGAAAATCCCTTCCGCCGCTTCGAAATGTGAGGCGGGTGTGGTCGATGCCGCAGAGGTGGAGCATCGTGGCGTGGAGGTCGTGGAAGTCGCAGACGTTCTCGACGGCATGCACTCCGAACTCGTCCGTGGCGCCGTAGACGGTTCCGCCTTTGACTCCGCCGCCGGCCAGGAACACGGAAAAGCCCGTGGTGTGGTGGTCGCGGCCGTCGGGTTTGGGGGCGTGGGGCGTTCGGCCAAACTCGCCCGACCAGAGGATGAGGGTGCTGTCGAGGAGTCCGCGTTGCTTCAAATCCTTGATCAACGCGGCGACCGCGCGGTCGGTCTGTCGGGCATTCTTCTCGTGACCGGCCTTAAGCCCTCCGTGCTGGTCCCAGGTGCCGTTGGAGAGCCCATAGGGACAGTTCACCTGGACGAACCGGACTCCCGATTCCACGAGCCGACGCGCGCGCAGGCACTGCCTGGCATAGAGTCGCGTGTTCAAGTCAGGATCGTCGAGGCCGTAGAGTTCTCGGGTCGATCGACTCTCTCGCGATTCGTCGAGCACGTCGGGGACGAGGGTTTGCATCCGCGCGGCCACTTCGTAGTTGCGGACGGCACTTTCGACGGCGTCGTTGCCGCCGAGCCCGGCGGCGAACTCGGTGTCTTGCTGCCGCATCAGGTCGAGCTTCACGCGTTGCGATTCCCGCGACTCGGCAGCCTTGAGGTTATCGAGGGGGACGCCGTCGGCCCGGAAAATGCTTGCTTCATAACTCGACGGCAGGAAGCCGCTTCCGAACGCTTCGAGACCGCCGACCGGGACGTGACCGAAGCTCAGAACGACATACCCGGGGAGGTTCTGATTTTCCGTGCCGAGTCCGTAAGAGACCCATGAGCCGAAGCTCGGCCGGCCCGCGAGGTTATGCCCTGTGTGCAGCAAGATCACGCCTGTCGAATGGATCGGCAACTCCGCCTTCATCGATCGGATCACCGCGATGTCGTCCGCACACATGGCGATGTGTGGGAAAAGGTCGCTCACCGGCATGCCGGACTCGCCGTGCTTTGAGAACTTCCACGGGCTCTTGACCCACTTCCGGTCCGGGCTATCCGACCAGGGTTTGCCTTCGTGAGTGGCGAGCGCGGGTTTCGGGTCGAAGGTGTCGACGTGGGAGACGCCGCCATCCATGAAAAGGAAGATGACGTTCTTGGCCTTGGGGGCGAAGTGCGGGCCGGGGAGCGCCGCACCGAAGGCCGGGTCTTGCTCGAGTGCGGAGAGGGCCAGCCAGCCGAAGCCTGTGGCTCCGGCCTTGAGCATCTGGCGACGGTTTACGGGCGGGACGCCTCGTCCGGGGCATTGTCGATGATCGTTTCTCATGGCTCGTGCCGCCCGGACTTCAAGGAATAAAGATGAACTCTTTGAAGTTGAAGACCGCGTGCGCCGCGTCTTTCCAGACGGCACGGCTTCCCATGACCTTATCGGCCGGGACGTGATGCATCGCGGCGAACGTGCCAACGGCGGCGCTGAAGCGTTCCCGTCCCGAAGCCGTCGCCGGCCGGCCGAACGCGGCACGGAACATCGTTTCCACGCGTGAATCGATGTTCGCCGACCCGTCGGCGACCAGCAAGATCGCCCAGCGTTCCGCCATGGCTTGCACGAACGGGTCGTTCATGAGCGCGAGACTCTGCGCGGGGACGTTGGACGTATCCCGACGCCCTTGCGTGACTTTGCCGCCCGGCAGGTTGAAGGCGTTGAGGAAGTGCGGCGATTCCATCAGTTGAAACTTGATGTATAGGCTCCGCCTGCCGTCGCCGTCGAGCGGGCCGACATATAAACGCTTCTCGGTGTCGGCCTTTTCGCGATAGGGGTGGACGCTCGGGCCGTACAGCGTGCCGTCGAGCCTTCCGGAGACGGCTAGCAAGCCGTCGCGGATGACCTCGGCCTCGGCACGCCGCGCCGGGTAGTGGGAGAGGAGGATATTGTCGGGATCAATCTCACGCGTCCCGGCCACAGGCGCGGCGGCCGTACGGAAGGCACGGCTCTGGACGATTTCTCGCACCAGGCGCTTCAGAGACCACCCTTCATCGACGAACCGCGCGGCGAGATGGTCGAGCAGTTCCGGGTGGGTGGGTTTCTCTCCGAGGTGACCGAAATCATCGGGCGTGCCGACAAGCCCGTTTCCGAAAAGCCAGTGCCAAACGCGGTTGACCATCACCCTAGCCGTCAGCGGGTTCAACGGACTGGCGATCTGCTCCGCGACGTATGCCCGGCCGCTTCCAGGGAGTGTGCCGGCCGATCGATCGGCGTCGATCATCTGGAGATAGCGCCGCTCCACCGGTTCGCCGGGCCTGGTGTACTCTCCTCGGGCGAGCAAAGGCTGAGAAAACGCCGCGCCTTCGTCGGCCATCCCGGGCATCATCCTGGGAAGGGACAAGCTTTTTTCGACGTCACGGTAACTTGTCACGAGAGCGGCCAGGCGAGCCGTGGCATTCGCTTTGTTCGCGATCAGCCCTGACTCACGAAGCCATTCGAGCCATTTCACGTCATCATCGGTCGCTCGATTATCGGCGAACGCATTCACGGCCTCCGCGGCGATCGTGGCGTAACGCGACGCCAAGCTGTCGAGCCCGGCGGGCGGTTCGTTCGCATAAAGTCGACCGAGGTGCGAAAGTTCCTCCTTGGGAGTCTCCGCGCCGTCGTGCGCGACGACACGACGCACTCCCCACCAGGTCCGCGGGATCTTGGCGTGAACGTTCCAGGGCTCTCGTTGATTCTCCTTGTCCTTGCCCAAGGTGCCGAGAGGGTCGGGGAACTTGGGGCTGTCCCAGAAGGTGAGCAGCTCGGCGTAGGGGTGCAGCTCGCCGGTGTTTTCCGGGAAGGTCACCGTCACCCAGGTCCATTTGTCGTGGTGGATGCTGTGCTGATTCGTATAATTGAGCTGACAGTTGTTGAAGACGACCCGGGTCAGACTGCCGCCGCCGCCTAGAACCTCGAAGCTGATCTTCCCGCCCTTTCGCGTGAGTTCCGGAGACCGCGATGCGCCGTTGAACGTGTCGGAAACCGCGAACGTGAACAGGCCGGAGGGGAGCACTCCTTTGACCGCGGCGTCGCCGTCGAGCGCCACCACCAGGTCGCCGCTCTTGCCGATGTCGTCCCGCAAACCCATGCCGGTCCGCGTCCACCCGGGCTCGAATCGATTACGGAAATCGGCGATCGGCGTGAACTGCTTGCGGTTGATTTCAGCCCGTGACGCCGACTCCTTGACGTGTTCCCCCACGAGACTCTTCCAGGCCGTGTTGAGATTCTCCTTCGACGCGTTCGCCCTGGAGAGAGCGACCCACGGCCGCGAAGGACTGTCAATCGTCGGTAGCGCCTTCTTGGGATCTTCGTGGCGTGCCGAAAGTCTTGCGGCGTCGATCGCCTTCGCCTCGTTTCGCCAGATCGCGGCGAGTTCGGCCCGGATCTTGGTTTTGATATGGTTCAATTCGGCCGTGGCGTCGTGGTTCACCTCGGGGGCGTCGAGTGTGTGCTGGACCGACCGTGTGCTCCGCAAGATTCCGAGCAGGGCGTGGTAATCCCGCGACGAGATCGCGTCTTTCTTGTGGTCGTGGCAGCGGGCGCAGGCGACGGTCGCGGCCTGGAATGTTTTCGTGAGCGTGTCGAGTTGGTTGTCGACGATGTCGTAGCCGATGACGCCGAACTCGACGCAACTGTCGTGATTCACCTCGCCGAACCGGTAGAACGCGGTGCCGATCACCGACTCATTGAGCTTCTCGCGGGCGTTCCATCGGAACTGAGGCAAGAGATCTCCGGCGATGTGTTCACGCACGAACTGGTCATAGGGCACGTCATCGTTGAAGGCCCGAATCAAGTAGTCCCGGTATCTCCATGCGTAGGGGACGTCGTAGTTCCATTCGTTGCCGTGAGTCTCGCTGAACCGCACGACGTCGAGCCAGTGACGGGCGAACCTTTCGCCGTATCGAGGCGAGGCGAGCAACCTGTCGATGAGCGCCGCATAAGCCTTCGCCGGGTCGCGCCGCGCCGCCGCCTCGAAGGCCGCCGACTCTTCGGCGCTAGGGGGCAGGCCCGTCAAGACCAGGGTAGCCCGGCGAATGAGCGTGCGCGGTGTCGCCGTCGCGGCCGGGACGACTCTTTTCTCGGTCATTCGTTGCCGGAGGAATCGATCGACGATCGTGCCCGACCACTCCACGTCATCCACGGCCGGAACCGCCGCCCTGCGAACCGGTTTCAGGCTCCACCAGTCGCGTCTTTCCTCAAAGGTCTCAGCCCATGAAGAGCGTTTTAGTACCACCTCGGTCTCGGTTCGCGGGTCGAACGCCCCGCGTTTCACCCACGATTCCAGGTCGGCGATCTGGGAGTCCGAAAGCTTCCCTCCCGCATCTTCGGGGGGCATCTGGAGGGCTTCATCCTTCCATCGCACCGCCTTGACGAGCAGGCTCCCCTCGGGGTCGCCGGGTCGGACCGCAGGCCCCGTCTCGCCCCCTTTCTGCCGGCCCGCCCTTGAGTCGAGGACGAGGCCGCCGCCCTGCTTCTTCGCCGCGTTGTGGCAGCGGTAGCAGTGCCCGGCGAGGATCGGCCGCACCTTCTTCTCGAAGAATTCCGTGTCGTCCTCGGCGCGGAGGTTCCCCACGAAGCCCAACAAGGCCAGAACCGCCAGCATGCCATTCACTCGCCCGCGGGCCGCGGCGCGAGCGGTCATCTCGCTCGAAACGGAACTCATCAGACCCCGACCTCTCGACGTTCCCGGGCGTGGCATCTCGACTTCCCGTCGATTGCATTCTACCAAGCGGGAAGGCTGTTGCCTCATGAGAGGCACCTTTTTTGGATAATTTTTCAACATTGTGAACAAAGTCGTCGCCCACTTTCGTTCAGGCGTCGCCCGCAACCACCACGTTGATGAACTGATCCATGTGTGTGACTGCAAGGAGAATCTGGAGAGCTTGACGACTCGGCTCGCCGACGAGGTATGTCAACTTCACACCCATCCTCGCCGACGGGACCACCGCCCGGGCGGGGCCGTCGCCCCCCAGGTAGGTCACTTTTATGAAGTCGATCCAGACATCTGTGACCGCGATAGTCGCCTCGTTCATACCGTGCTGGATCGTGTCGCGGAGCAGGTCACCGCACTGGGCTCCCTGCGAGTCGAACCCCCAGGTGCCCGTGCAGTTGACCTGGAGATAGGAGCCTTTGACGATCGCTTCAGCTCTGATCATCGTCGAGTCTCTTCTCGGCTTGTGCCGCCGGCGCGGAAGAAATCCATGCGGATCACTCGCCGTAGTGGTCGATCACCTTGCCGATGGCCTGGCTACAGACCGGGCAGAACGGTTTGGTTCCTTTTCCGAACATGATGCAGTCCAGCGACGAGCGGTAAAGCCCTTTCGCGGCGTAGCCTGCCCCTTCGAAGGCCCCCACCTCGTCACGGAATTTGCTCCGGGCGAGGTCGGAGTTCATCTTGTCGGCGTGTTCTTTCGAGAGACGTTCGCTGTCGTCCTTGAGCTTGTCGACCTCGGTGGCGGGCGCACCCGAGCGCATCGCGGCGGAGATGGCGCCGTTGATCAGTTCGCGGACTTTCTGATAGGCGATGTCCTTCTCGTCGAACCCGGCTTTTTCCCAGGGGGTCGGCACCGGAGTATTCGGCGTGACGAGGTCGGCCCACTTGAGCTTGGCAGGGTCGAGAAGCGCCGTGATATTCGGCTCGTCGGGCTCGACGCCCTTTGGATAAAAGTCGTTATATGCGACAGACGACGTGTAATACTCATCGGCGAGTCCGGCGAAAGTGTGGCCGAACTCATGCAGGAAGACGTACGCGTTCCACTGGTTATCGGCGGTGAACGTGCAATAGAGGTTGTAAATGCCGCCGCCGCCGTAGCGGGGGCTGTTCACCATGATGTAAAGGGCGTCGTAGGGGACATTCGCCGCGATGTCTCGCAGGGCGCGATTGTCCTCCGTCAAAAGGTAGCGTTCCGATCCCAGAGCGTCGAACCCGACCCCCAGCGCCGTGTTCTTCCAGACGCCCCGGCTCGGCTCGTCGCAGCCCGATTCTTGAGAGGGCTTCCAGACACCTCGCACGTTGAATTCGGCCTTTGCCGAGGCGAACGGCTCCTGGCTCAGGAAAGCCTTCGCGAAGCGGTCAAGGTCGGCTTTGAGCTTCGCTTCTTCGTCGGCCTTGTACCCTTCGGCGACGATCGCGACGTCCACGCAGCCGTGCGAGTCGCCGCCGCGGTGGAGGTCGAACGTCTTCACTCCGGCGAGCGTCGGCTCCCGGCTGATGGCGTACGCCTTGGGGTCGATCTCGACTTCGAGCAAGGTCTTGTGATCCTTCTCCTTCGTCTGAACCTTGATCGAGAGCTTGACCTTTTCCTTCGGAAAGGGCGTGAGGACCGACTCGTGATAGACCCGCGACACGCCTTTGCCCGCGGCGGTCGTGGTCCGGTACTCGCCGAAATACGAGTCGAACCGCTTGCTGAAAAGGAGCTTGCCACTCGACGCGTCGCGAACCTCGGCGACGTAACGGCCGCCCGGGAACGGGTCGAGAAGGTTCGTCCGGCTCCCGGCCCAGGCACCTTGCCGATAGACGGTGTCGAGCGAAAGATCCTCCTTCCGCGCATTCCCGCCGTGGTGAAAGTCGACCCTCAAGGTCTCGTCGAGAAAGAAGGCGTGGAAGGTCGCCCGGTTGGGCTCGGCCTTCGCGAACGCGGCGGATTGCGTCAGGAAAAGGAGAAGGGCGAGGCGGACGCACTTGGCATCGATCGGCATGGGTCATCCTTTTCGGAACGGTGGTCAGGCGGATTCCCGCGCGAGGGCGTTCCAGACCTGGATCGCGTAGTTTAACGGCGAATGGTCGGCGAGCGCGACGATGGGGACGAAATCAAGGTTGAGGGATTCCAGCTCGGCGGAGAGTTTCGCAAGGTTCCGGATCCCGAACGCTTCGAAAAAGGCATTGCCGGCCTCCTTGAGACTGGTCGAATCGAACGCGAGAATCCCCGTCCTGAGCGCCTGAAAATGACCGCGAGTGTTGCTGTCGAGGACGTCGAAGAGCGTTGGGTCGTCGAGCACCGCCCCTTGATGGTCGATGAACTTTAAGTTGCCGACGTGTGCATAATTCATGGGAAATCCCGGCGGCGGGACGTGCGGGATCAGGTCGGCGTTATTCACGAATCGGTGGCAGGGGACGCGGAAGCGGTCCGCGAACGTGGCGTCTCCCATTCGTGGCGAGCCGAACGTGTAGACCCCCTTGAGACGTTCGTCTCCGAAACGGTCGGCCGCGAGGGTGGCCAGAGCGGCCCCCAGGCTGTGGCCCGTGAACCAGAACGGGCGATCGGGCTTTACCGTCGACAATGCGTCGAGGTGGTCTCGGACGTGATCCCAGATCTCGTCGAACGCCCTGGAAAATCCAAAGTGTGCATGGGTTGTCGGGTCGATTCGGAGGTCGACGTCGGTGCTGAGATCGACCTCGTTGATGAGCCAGAGTTTGAGGTTCAAGACGGGGTCGGGCACGCTTACGATCCTCGTCCCGCGAAACGCCACAATGACGAAATCGTCCGCCTCCAGCGCCACGCACTGGGCGCCTCGGATCGCCCCGATGAAGACGCGGGGGTCGAGGCGTTGCGGCGCGACGAGGCCGGAGGCGTCGAGCTTCCTGCGAATGAAGGCTTCGTCTCCGTAGGTGAGCAACGACGCCTCGGCGAGCCACCAGGCCTTGGCCATCGCGAAGCTCGTGTCGGAGGGGTCGAACGGAACGTCTTCGTGACCCGCGAAATACGCGTGTTCCTCAGAGGGAGGGATCAGCTTACTGAGCGTGGGAACGGGCAAAGGCTTCAAGACTGCCGCCACGGTTCGCTCCAATCGCAATCACTCGGCCGTGATCACCAGGTTGGGCCGCCTCTCGTTCGCGTCCTGTCCGGGACCGAAGTAGGTGGCGGCGACATCGTCGTCGGCCGGCACGATCACGAGGCGGATCGTCTCGGTGCTGTTTAATCGGTCGAGGAGGAATGCGGAGGCTTCGGTGCCTGGTGTCAACGTCAGCGTGTCGGTCTCGCCGGTCTCCTTCTTGGCGAACTTTGTTTCACCGAGAAGGTGCAGAGGCTTGAGCTGATCGCCCAGGCCGCCGACGGATTTCGGGTCATACTTGAGCGGGCAGGCGTCGCCGTCGAGAGCGGTTTTCACGTCGGTGGAGATGTAAAGCTTGATCGCCCCGTCCTTGGAATGTCGGATCAGGCTTTGAACGAGCGTCAGCTTCACCGTTTTGACCTTCTTCAGTGGCATCGCGACCTTCTCGGTTTTGAAGTCGAGGACTCCGAACGACGCGTAGAGAGCGTCTTTGCCGTTGTTCTTGCCCTCGATGTTGAGATAGACCTTGCCGGGATTTCCGCCGCGGGGCCCCGCAGGCTGGATCGTCGCCCCGTCCCTGGCGCTGATCTCGATCTGGGCACGGGTCTCTTGTCCGATGACCGCAAAAACCAAGGCACCGAGAATCGTCGCTCGCAACGCTCTCATCCCGCTCCTCCTTTGTGATATACGGCAGGTGGCATCGGCCTTTCGTAGGTTCCGCAATTACGGACACTACAATTGAGCCAGAATCTCGGCCACCTCGTTCAGCGCGGCTTTCCCCTGGTCGAGGCTGGTGTAGCGGCGGAGGAATCCGTGGAACATCCCGTCGTAACGCGAGTGTTTCACTTGGACTCCCGCCTCGGCAAGGCGTCGGGCGTAGGCGTCGCCCTCGTCGCGGAGCGGGTCGTAGCCCGCCGTGAGCACCAGGGTTCGGGGCAATTTCGAGAGGTCGTCGGCACGGAGCGGCGACGCGTCGGGGTCAAGTCGACGTGAGACGTCCGGGACGTACTGGTCCCAGTACCAGGCCATCGCCGCCCTCGTCAGCAGGTAACCTTCGGCGTTCTGGAGGTAAGAGGCGTTGTCCAGGTCGGAATCCGTCGCCGGGTAGATGAGGATTTGCAGGGCGAGCGGCGGGTCGATTTTTCCACGAAGCCGGAGCGCCACGACGGCCGCGAGGTTACCCCCCGCGCTGTCGCCGCCCACGGCCAGTCGAGCGGCATCCAGTCCGAAATCGTGGGGGTTCGCGGCGACGTACCGAGTCGCGGCCTCGGCGTCTTCGACCGCGGCCGGGAACTTGTGCTCGGGGGCGAGGCGATAATCAACCGAGATCACGGTCACTCCCGACGCCGCGGTGATCGACCGGCAGAGGTGGTCGTGGCTCGCCAGGCTTCCAATCACGAATCCGCCGCCGTGAAAGTACACAAGGCCCGCGCGCGGTCCTTCGTCCGCCCCGGTGGGAACGGTCACCCGAACCCGGATCGGCCCGGCGGGACCGGGGATCGTTCGGTCCTCGACGCGTCCGACGGCAGGCGCCTTGCCGAGCATGACTGCGCCGAGCTCCATCTGCACCCGCGCCTCGCGAGGGGTCAGCGAAGGGACGTCGGGCATGTTCAGGGCGGCGATCTGGTCGAGGTAGGTCTTGGCCTGGGGGTCGAGAACCATCGGGCGGGTCCTGTCGGGGGGGTTCGGGGCTCGCGGGCAAAACGTATTGTGCGGTGGGAACGCATCAGCCTTCAAGGCCGAGTCGCGGCACCCCGAGAAGTTCACTCATCCGCAGATGACGCGGATTGACACAGATGAAAAGGAAAGGATTGACTGTGTCGTCCGGAGGCGGATCACCGGCCGCGCTCACGGATCGACTTTCAGCTTTCATTCCACACGAACGTGAAGTCTTGCCGTCGCTTTGATGCCGTCTTTGTTCGATCGGTCGACGCGGACCAGATAATCGCCCGGCTTCACGAAACGGTGCGTGAAGACCGCGTAGCCGTCGGGGGCGTGTTGAACTGCATTGCCGTCGGATTTCACGGAGATCTTGGGAGAGCCGTCGCCGAAATCCACTTTCTCCGAACCGCCGTCGTTGCCGACCCGGAACGTCCTTGATTTAAACGTGATTTCCTGTCCCGCCTTCAGCCCTGTTGTCGGAAAGTAGGCCGCGTGGATCGTCGGGGGGAGGGCGTCGGGCTTGGCCGGGTCGATGACCAGGACGACCGCGAAGTCGTAAGCGGTTTGCCCGCGAAAGTCGGTCACTTTGAGGATCTCGCTGTACTGGCCAGGCTTGTCGTAGACCCGTTCGACCGTCCGGGTCGTGGCTTTGCCGCCGTCGGTGAAGATCCATTCGTATCCCAAAAAACCGCGTTCCGCCCGCGATTTCGAGCCGTCGAGGAGGACCGTATCACCGACGCGAGCGAACCGGTGGGGGCGGGCGAGGGCGACGAGTCGGGACTTGGATTCAGCCATCACTTCCAGCCAGAGGAACGCGTATCCCTCCTGTGTCCCCCATTTCCCGGAAGGCATCTTGCTCTTGATCTCGAAATGCAAGTGCGACCACCCGCCGCTGCCCCCTTCCTTGCAGAGCAGGCCGATCTTCTGGCCCAGGGTCACGGTCGCGCCCGGTTTGATCGCGGGATCGATCGTCTTGAGGTGGCTATAGCGGTAGTACCAGCCCCGGAGGTCACGGATGTAAACGACGTCGTAGCGGATGGCCACAGGGTCGTCCTTCAAACCGGGGATCTTTTCCATTCCCGACGAGACGACCTCGCCGTCGGTCGCTGCCACGACCTCGACCAGGCCTTCTGCGCCGCCGATGTCGAGGCCGCTGTGATAGTAGATCTTTCGGCTCTTCGGGTCTTCGCCCCCATCGACGTAAGCCGGCTCATTTGCCATCTGTGTCAACGAGGCCAACCATTTCTGCTTCACGGGACAGCCGAACGTGCCGGGCTCGATCCAGGGTTCTCCCGCGGGCCAGACGCGAATTCGTGCGGCCTTGACGAGGCCCCAGTGGTCTTCGGTCGAGTTCTTGTTGTACTCCGCGATCACCGGGCAATCGACCATCCAGAAGCCGGCGGCTTTCGGGAGTTCGTAATTACCCGAGTTGAGCAGTTGGGGCACGCCGTCGACTACCACAGTGACCTTAGCGCCGCGGACGGCGTTGCGCATCGGGTCGG
>JAYUFP010000348.1:0-5969 GCA_043738665.1 Isosphaeraceae bacterium | reverse complement strand
GCTCGGCGCGAGCCTCTTCCTTCCGAACACATCTTTTGTTTTGTCGGCGCTTCCTATAAATCCTGACACCTCGTTACCGGTGCCACCAGCCCATCAGTTCGCCGAACTTGACGAGCAGCACGGTCACCGTCAGCGCCCCTGAAGCGAATGCCGCGACGAGCAGGCCGGCCGCGGCGATCTCGCGGGCCATCTTCAACGGAGGGTCCTCGGGATCGCCGACGGCGCGGGCCAGCGTATCGACGGCGCTGTGAGAGAGCTCGGCAAGGAGGACAAGACTTGCCGAGATCGTCAGCAGGCACCAGCCCAGTGTGTCGACGCTGAGCATTGTCGCCGTCAGGGCGATCAACGTCCCCCGATAGGCGTGGGCGAAGAAGCTGGAATCACCGCGGATCGCGTGTTTGAGTCCGCGGAGGCCCGCGGAGAACTTCTCACGAGAACCGCGGCGGTCGGCACGCGGAGCCCACGGAGGGGTTTCTTCAAGCTGTTCGAGCCGCTCCGAGTCGAGCGGGGGTACGTGGTAGTACTCGAAGGGGCGTTCGGGGTCGGCCGGTTCTGTCGTCATGCCAGGTCGTCTCCGTCCCGTCGGGTGACGTGAGGGCCGGTGCTTCCGTCGGGGAATCTGTCGAGGATTCGCGCGTTTGAACCACCGGCGACGCAGGAGTTTTCGGCACGGGTCACTGTGTCGGCGCGAACCTCGGGTCGAAGGTATTCGAGCCCGCGCCGGAGCCGAACCTCATATTCGGGCTGAGTCGCGGCGAGATCTGGACCGCGAACATGTAGCTTTGACGTTGCGGGTCGACCGTCAGGCCGAGCGAACTGATGTAGTCCGGGCCGATCCTCGTCAGCGAGAAGACGGCGGCGAGCAGGATTCCGTTGCCGAAGTCATACATCGTCGTGTACGTGCCGTAGTACTTCGGGCTGAGCCAGTAGTTGACGCTGGTGTTCAACGCCGAGGTCCGGATCGGCCCCGTGTCGACGACGGTGTACCCCACGAACAGGCTCCCGCGCGGCGGTCGGCTCAGCGAGATGCCCGACGTGATCACGTTGAGGCCGAACGGGTTGTTATGGCGGTTGATGTTGGTGTTGTAAATCGGGTTCCCGGCGAGCTTCCAGAACTCGAACCAGCCGTAGGAAAGGATGCTTGTTCGGTCGCCGAGGAACCACTGCCAGTTATACGTGTTCTGGCCGAACGCGGTGTTGAAGTTGTCGCGCGCCGCCTCGGGGAAATAGGTCGTGTCGAGGTCGAAGGTCATGTAGTCGATGATCCGGCGCTTCCCTTCGGCGCCTCGCTTGGTCTGGAGCCGTTGATGGAGGCCGAGTCGGACGGTGTCGATCGAGCCCTGGACGTCGTTGCTGCCCGTGATCGGGGAGAGCGTTCGCCGCATGATCAGGAAGCGCGGGTCGTATTGCTGGGGGAGCACGCCGCCCGCGTAATTCGTGAGGGCGAAGTAACGTCGGACCGACTCGTACGTGTTGTCGTCGAGGTCGTCCTGGATTCCGATCGTGTTCAACGCCCGGTTCGCGTAGGCGGCCCGCGCGTCGACCTCGAAGTTGATCTTATGGTTGATCCCGTGGACGTTGAAGAGCTCACTCTCGGCTTCGGGATAGGCCTTGGAGGCCATGACGGCGCCGCGGACGCCCGCACCTCCCCAGACCCTGCCCACCGCCTGCCCGTCGATCTGGTTGGTCCAACCCGTCACTTGCCCTTGGACGTATGGCACGACCTTCATGACGCCGCCGACGTTCAACGGCAGGTCGAGTTCGTGGTTCGTGTAGGCCCTTCCCGAAGACCAGGAACCGCTGGTATTCGAGATCGGGTCGTACGGCATGAAGGCGAAGATGTTCTTGTTGTTGACTTCACTCGCGGTGTGGACGTTGGCGTAGTCCACCCCGGTGTGCTGGAAGTAGGTCAGGCGATCCCCCAGGAGGGAATCACCGAGGCGGTAGTAATCGAGCTTCGGGAGCCACTGGCTCTCCGTCTGCCACGACTGGGTATTCCCCTCCGCCCAGACGGTCCACGCCGTGTTTTCCTTCTGCTTGAGCACGTAGAGGAGCGTTTCCTGGTCCATGCCCACGTCAAAGAGACGCTTGTAGTATTCTTCAAGAAAGTAACGGTCGGAGGTGTACCCGACTTCGAGCTGTGCGCGGAAATCCTCGTAGGCGTGCTCGTCGTCATCGGGAAGGAACCGTTGCATATGTCGGAACGAGGCCCGACCCCGGAAGTCCTGGAACGGGGGCACCGCGCCCAAGCGGCCGCCGCCGCCGCGTTGATAGCCGGCCTTGCCCGCCGCAAGGTCGTTCGTGATGATCGCCGGGCCGGCACCCAAAGTGTCCCTGCCGAAATCGCGGAGCCCCCAGAGGTCGAGATAGCCGAAGTAGTCCTTCGTCCATGTCGGCGCTTCGCCCTTGGCCTGGTCGTAAGGATCGGACACGTCGTTAATCAGGTCTTTTCCGAACCAGCCGATTTCCGAGCCGAGCGCGGGGAAGGTCTTGGTCCGGGCGCTGAGGTAGTCGAGATCGACGTTCCAGATGTCCACGTACTTGGGTTTCTTCATCCCGAGTAAGCGGAACCCGTTGAAGTCCGCGAGCAGTTGCTGGCCGAAGTAGTTATTGGTACGGAACGTGAGCGCGCGAAGCGGCGGTTCCAAGTCGTCGGCGTCGGCCTGAAAGCGGGGCCAGTAGAACACCGGCACCTTTCCCATCCAGAACACGTTCTGACGCGCGTCGATTCGCCAGGTCAAATCC
The DNA here is from genome assembly GCA_043738665.1 of Isosphaeraceae bacterium. Lineage (GTDB taxonomy): Bacteria > Planctomycetota > Planctomycetia > Isosphaerales > Isosphaeraceae > JAYUFP01. The sequence continues at coordinate 3,224 of JAYUFP010000348.1, read as the reverse complement.
TGCGGCGGGTTCGGGTTCTTGGGGTCGGCGGCGGGAAGTCCGCTGTTCGGATCGGTCTCGTTCTTGAGAATCCGGTAGAGGTCCACGGACTTGCTGTTGAACCGATAACCCGGGTTGGCGAACCGGCTCCCGGTCGTCACCGTCCGGTCCGCGCGGATCTGGGGCAGACCGTATTTGAAGCTGCCGTTTCCCGTCGGGATCAGCGGCTGGAACTGCTCGATTCGAGGTGAGAGGACTCGCGCCGGGGCGATCAGTCCGGGTGCGAAGACGTTGAGCTCGGCCGAGTCGGCGATCATTCGCTCCGAAAGGAGGTCGTAATACGCGGCACGGGCGCGGATCGTTTTCTGGTCGCCGTTGCCCGCGACCTTCCGCTCATCCTGAAGGATGACGACGTTCCCTTCGAGGTAGATCTCCATCGGCTGATTCGCGCTATCGATGTTCTCGCCGCCGGGGCCGACCGTGTGGCTCTTCCCGTTCGCGTCGACCCGCCGCCAGATGATCACGTTGTCGGCCGAGATATCGATGATGCCGAACTTCGGTGACTCGGTCACGAGGTTCACGCCGCCGCGGATCACCACGGTTTCCAGGCCGTTCAGGACGGTCCGCTCCGGAACGATCGGAGTGCGACTCCCGCTCCGGGTATTGATGCGTGTGATTCGTTGCGTCCCGGGCGTGACCGGAACATAGCCCGGCGGCGCGGCGGGACGCGCGGGCGTTCCACGCCCACGGATCGACGGCGCGGGTACGTCTTCCGTTCCCGGAGCCGGAAGGGGCGCGAGCTCCGTCGAAGGCGTTCCGGGTGCTTCCGGGACCGTCGGCACCGTCGGCGCGGAACGGAGCGGCGGAACCTCAATCGCGGGCGGAAGGTCGCTCGGTCCGACCATCCCGGGGTCGTCGGTCCCGTCTCCGGGAAACTGCGTGCGAACCACCGCGGGGTCGGAGACGGGGAGCGTCACGGGAGCGTCGGCCGTGCGCGCATTTTCCTTCGCGAACGGTTGGGGAACGGGTTCTCGAGCGGCCGGCACGGGATCGAGGGCCGGCTTCTTGGCCGTTCGCGTCCGCCTGTCATTGAGCGCGACCGTCGGCTCTCTGACTTTGGATTCAAAGCCCGAACGCGCCAGGATCGCGAAATCGCTGGGCGGCCCGTTCAGCCTCGTCAACCCCGACTGGGTGTAGGCACGAAGCGAGATGGCCACGTCGGTCCGGAGGCTCATTCGCGTCGACCGCCGGGACCGGTCGCCGTTCACGCCCTCGGCATAGATGTCGAGGGTGTAGGTCGGGCGTCCGGTTGACCGGTCCTCCCGCACGCGGACGACGGCCGCGTCGCTGCGAAGTCCCTCCGCACCCTGGAGCACGGCGGACTTGCCCGACATAAGAACCCATTGAACCCCGTCGCGTTCCCAGACCATGACCCGGCTCGCGGCCAGGTCGACGGGCTCTTTATGACGCGCCGGAGCGTTCACGGAGCGGGCGCCGCCGGTCGGCTCTTGACCTTCGACGCTCGCGGTGGCGAGTGTCGTAAGGAAGAGAGTCGTCACGGAGAGGATGCGCCGGAACAGCGGCCCTGCCGGCCTGTCGCGGCTGGTATGATCGTGCCCGCGCACGGTTCCTCCCTCGGTTCACCGACCGATCGCTCGAGTGGGCCGGCCTTCCGTGGCCGAACCTGAACTGCAACGCCAAGCGCAACGCGAACGCGGGTGATCCGAGGGTGTGCGTCGAGGGGTGGTCCGACGAGACGTGCGCGTGACGTGGCGACCGCGGGGGGACACTAATCTTTCATCGGGAGACGGTCAACCCGAGTCAAGGCGTCCAGGGCCGTTTCGTTTTCGATCGACCGAGATGCCCAATGCCCAATGCCCAATGCCCAATGCCCGATGATCAATGAGGGAAGGAAGTCGAGATGAGGGAAGGAAGACGACGGGATTTGGGGAAGATCGCTGTGTCATTTCTTGGTCATTGACGATCGGACATCGGGCATCCCGAGAACTCCGCGTCGAAAATGAAACCGCCCTGAGGCGTCGAACCGCCGCTTTCGCCCGTCAGGAAATCTCGCGTCTCCGCTTCGGGTCTTTGAAATGCAGCCTGGCGTTCGGCGTGAGGCCGTAGCTCAGACTCAGGAGCTTGACCGGGTGAAGCGTACGCTTGGTCGAGCCTTGCTCCATCTGGAGTCGGCAGGCGCTGCATTCGGTCGCGCCGATCTCGATGTCGTCGTCTCCGAGCCGGGTCAGGAGGGGGCGGCCTGCGCGGAGCGAGGTCCGGAACTGATCGCTGCGAAGGCCGAATGTGCCCGCCATTCCGGAACATCCGCGGTCGATGAATTCGACCTGAAGGTCTGGAATGCGCCGGATCAGGTCGAGCCCCGGCGTCCCGACTCCTAGCGCGCGGAGGTGGCAAGGCTGGTGGTAGCCGACCTTCGCCGACAACGGCAGCTTTAGCGGGGGCAACTGGCCGCGGGCGTCCAGGCCCACGAGGTACTGGCCGATGTCGTACGTGTTCTGGGCGACGAGTGCGGCGTCGAGGTCGTCGGTGAGCCTGAGGTATTCCTGGCGAATCATGAGGGCGGAGGTTGGCTCGGAACAGACGATCGTGTATCCGTCGCGGACCGCGTTGGCCAACATTCGCAGATTCGCGAGCGCCAGATCCCGCGCCCGGTCGACGTCCCCCGCGACGAGGGCCGGCATTCCCGACTCGCGCTGAGCGGTCGGGACATAGACGTTCACGCCGGCATGCCGGAGAACGCCGACGACCGCCTCGGCGAGATCCTGGTCGAAATAATTCGCGTAAAGGTCGACAAAATAGAGGACGCGAGGCCCCGGATCTTGAGGTCTGGGGCGGGTCAGGCCGAGCCGAGCCGCCCGTCGGGTGAATGGTGTGCGATGGACGCGAGGCAGGCATCGGAACCTGGATAATCCGAAGAAGCGTTCGAACAGCCAGCGTGCGGGGCGATTGGCGAGCATCGCGTTGCTGAGGATCGGGATCCTGCTGGCGATCCGCGACCAGAACTCGATCCGCGAGAACGCCCAGTCGCCAGGGGGCAGCCCGTGGTTCTCGACGTACGCGGCTTTCGCTTCAAGCATGAGTGTGGAGACATCGACGCCGGAGGGGCATTCCGTCGCGCAGAGTTTGCAATGGAGGCAGAGTCCCGCGCTCTCTCGAAACTCTTCGGTTCCCCAGAGCTTGGGGTCGATCTGTCCGGAGGCGATCCCTCGCATCAAGCCCGCCTT
>JAYUFP010000347.1:0-5975 GCA_043738665.1 Isosphaeraceae bacterium | reverse complement strand
CCGGCGAACCGTCACGAACATCTCACCGCCACCGGCCCATGCTCGCGTTTTGACGGGTATCCGGCGACCGCACGAGCACTCCGCTCACTTGATAGTATCGTGTCATCACGGCCCTTCAAAATGAAAATCGGCGACGAAAGCGTTTTTTTTAAACAATGAGCCGACAGAAGGCTAAAAATCGTCCTCGTTCCCACGGTCCTCCGTGGGAATGCCGTCTTGGACGCTCCGCGTCCGTATTCCGTATTCCGTATTCCGCGGAGGCCGGACGCCGCGGAGCGTCGAGGGACGGCATTCCCATGGAGGACCGTGGGAACGAGTCGCGCCGGGCGCTTTAGCTCTGTGTCGGGTCGTTGTTTTTAAAAGTTCTCGCGGAATTCCCCAAGATCCGATCGGGGATTCGAACGACAGCCCGATCCCGGCGGAGTATAACCTTTTAAAGGCGATCCAATGGGGAACGCGGGGCGAAGTCGCCGGGGATCGACGGGACCGATTCGTCCTCCCCCCCGCGGACCCGGGGCTCGGGCCGGACGACCGCGCGAGGGCTGTGATGAGGATTCAACTTTTGAACGGGCTTGGGCTCACTCACCGGATTTTCCCGAGTCGGGGCGTCGCCGGTCGTATCCGGCACGCCCGTCTCAGGCCGCGTCGAAAGGCAAGCGTCGGCTCCGGCCCGTGTCGCCCGAAGGCCTCCGCGGGCCTCCCGACGGCCGTCACCCTGGCGCTCGTCGTCCTGGCCCTCCGCACCCCGCTTGCCGCCGCGCAAGACGGCGCCGCCAGCTACCGCAAACCCGTCCTCACCGTCGAGACCGAGGGTCACCACGCCCCCGTCAGAAGCCTGATCTGGCAGGATAAGACGACGCTGATTTCCGCCGGACTCGACAAGGTCGTGAAGGTCTGGGATCTCACCGACGCCCCCAGGCTCACCCGCACGATCCGGCCGCCGATCTTGCGAGGGACCGCGGGGATCATCCACGCCGCGGCGCTCTCGCCCTGGTCCGATCCGAAGGGACGGAAGCTCCTGCTCGTCGGCGGAATGGGCGTGGAGTCGACCGGCGGAGACATGACCGTCTACGCCTTCCCCGCCAAAGGTGGCCAGGGAAGCGGCGAGCCGATCGCCAGGCTCATGGCCCCGAAAGACACCAACCCCAACACCCTCGGCCGGCGCAACAGCGTCCTCACCGTCGCTTTCGATCCCAAATTCCTTCGTTTCGCCACCGCCGGAAACGTCACGGAACAGGGTGCCTCGGTGCTCCTCTGGGATGCGGCGGCGTTGAAACCCGTCACCTCGTTGAAAGGACACACCGGCGCGATCCGCGCCCTCGCCTTCCTTCCCGACGGCCGCAAGCTCGTGACCATCAGCGAGGACAAGTCGATGCGGCTCTGGGACCTCGACCGCTCCGTCGAGATCGGCCGCTATCCGGGGACGAGCGTCCTCAACGCCCTGGCCGTCCGACCCGACGGCGCCGCGATCTTGGTCGGCACCGAGGCCGGAGACATCCTCCAGTTCGACCCGGCGAACATCGCCGCGCCCCGGTTCAAGATGCCCGCTCGTCCCGAACAGGGGTCCGTCGAGTGCCTGACCTACCGCCCCGACGGCCTCCAGTTCGTCGCCGCGGTGAAGACGACCAAGGCCGACACCCTGGCCGTCGCCGACTACGCGGGGATCGCCTGCGACGTCGAGGTGCGCGACTCCGGCAACGGCCAGGTTCGCTGGCAACGGAGGCTCCCCGGGCTCGTCTACGCCGCCGCGTTCCGGCCCGATAACCAGGCGCTGGCCTATTCGGGAGGGCTCGACCAGGCGATCCACGTCCAGGATTTGACCCGGCTCCAGGCCGCGCCGACGGAGATCAAAGGGAAAGGGACCACGGTCCTCGACGTCGGCTTCAGCGCCGACAGCCGCTCCGTCGGGTTCTCGCGGACCCTCGCCCCCTCCGCGCAGGTTGACGGATTCGACCTCGCGACCCGCCACCCCGTCGCCTTGCCGTCGAACGCCCTGCGGCGGTCGGTCGCGACTCTCGACGGTTGGAGCTTTCGCGGCAGCATCTGGAACTACACGGCCGAGCTCGTCAAAGGCGCGGTCGTCCGCCCGCTCGACGTCAGCCGGATCGCCGAGCGGCTCTGGTGGTCGTACACGTTCCTACCGCCCGGCCCCGGCCACCCCAAGCCCGCGTTCGCGATCGGCACCGAGGGGGGTGTGCTGGTCTACGACCTGGAGACCGGCCTGCGCACCCGGACATTCGCCGGCCACGGCAGCCCGGTCGTCTCGCTCGCCCCGTCGCCCGACGGCCGTTGGCTGGCGAGCGGCTCGGTCGACCAGACCTTGATGGTCTACCCCCTCGCGGGCTGCGACCGTCTCCCCGGCGTGGGGATCACGCTCTCGGCCCCCGGCGCGGTGACGCCCATCGCGGCGGTCGACCCCCAAGGCTTCGCCGCCGCGATGGGTCTCACGCCTTTTGATGTGATCACCGCCGCCGCAATCGCCAGGGGCAACACCCGGAGAGACTTCAAAGGCGGCCAGGGACTTCGCGCGTTCGTCCAGGCCGCCGACGCCTCGGTGCCGACCCTCGATACGAACGTCGTCTTCGTCGCCAGGACGTTCCCCGCCGGCCCGCTCGCGGGGGTCGTTTACGACGACACGTTCCTCGGGACGAGGAAGCGGAACAGCCCCGTGTTGACTCTCCTCATCGACGTCGAGCACGAGTGGGTCGTCTGGACGCCGCAAGGCTATTACGACACGTCGATCGAAGGCGATTCACGGCTCCTTGGCTGGCAGATCAACGCCCCTTACGACCAGCCCTCGCCCAACGACTTCCTGCCGATCGCCACCTACGAATCGACCCTCCGCAACCCGAAGTTGCTCGACGAGCTCTGGCGGGTCGGCGACCTCAACCTCGCCCTGGCGGCGACCTTGCCCGTCGCCAAGCTGCCGGTGGATGTCGCCTTCGACAACCGCCCGCCGCGGGTGGCGATCGCGTCGGCCGACCCGGCTTTGCCGCTCCCCGCGCCGGGGAAGGTCTGGAACGTGACCGTGCCCGAGGTCCGCGTGAAGCTCGACGTGACCGCGCAAGGCGACGCCCTCTTGCAGAGCTGGGAGGCCTGGCTCGACCAGCGGAGCTTCGGCCTTAACGTGCTCGCGCCAGGGAATACGGCCTCGGATACCCTCCTTGTGCAACTCGCCCCGAACCGCCCCGCGCGACTTACCGTTCAAGGCAAGAACACGCGGGGCAATGCCCACATGGAATCGATCGACATCCTTTACACCCCGCCGAAACCGCCCCCCGCGGTGCAGCGAATTCCCCGGCAAGTCGTGGTCGCGATCGGCTCCGACAGGACCCAGGTGCCGTTCCTCCCCGAGGTCCATTCCGCGCCGGCCGACGCCCGCGACCTCAACGGATTCCTCGGCCTTCACCTGATCCCCGGCGGCTCGGAGACCCCCGTCGGCGTGAAGACCGAGGACCTCTTCCGCTTCGAGGGCTCCGCGGCCGCGACGCCGAAGATCCACGAGACCTTCGAGGCACTACTGACCCAGGCCAGGAACAAGCGACTGATGCCGGGAGACGGCGTGACCGTGGTGATCGTGGCGCAGGGCCTGGAATCCGAAGACGGCCTGATCCTGGCCCTGGCCGACACCTCGGGCCTGAAGAACCCCCGCCCCGTGATCGCCTCGCGAGAGCTTTCCGCGGTCCTGGGAGAGCTCGCCGCCGACTACGGCTGCCGTGTCACGCTCTTCCTGGATGTCGTCCACGAGACGCCCGAGAAGCCGAAGGGTGACGCCTTCAAGCAGTGGGTCCGCGAGCTTTTGAAGCGGCAGGTGATCACGGTCATCGCTTCAAAAGACGGCCCCAGCGGACAGGACAGGAACAAGTCCCATGGGATATTCGCGCAGGGGATTCTTGATTCGTTCAGCCAGATCGGAGCGGCCGGAGGGGTGAAGGACCGAGCCGGCGCGTACAGCCTGGCCCAGTTCAAAAGGGCGGTCGTCGAAAGGGTCAGCGAACTGAGCAGCCGAAGCCAGGACGCCGGAGTCTACCCCCCGCCGACGGTCTCGCAATCGATCCGCTTCGCGAAGCCCTGATGTTAAGGAACAGGCCGTAATTCACGTCCCGCTTTTCAGACTCGTTCCCACGCTCTGCGTGGGAATCCCGTCTTGGACGCTCCGCGTCCGCATTTCCCAACGGAAGACGACGCAGAGCGTCGAGGACGGCATTCCCACGCGGAGCATGGGAACGAGTGGTGACCCCGCTCCGTCATCGGTCATCGCTTCTCCGCCCTCCGCCCCCTCCGCGCTCCGCCCTCCGCGCTCCGCTCTCCGTCATCGGTCATCGGTCATCGCTTCTCCGCCCTTCGCCCGCCGCGCGCACCGCGATCCCGGCCCCTTTCCGACCCCTCCTCCTCACATCGTCACATCGGCACTTCGGAAACCTGAGCCTTCTTGTTCCGTTCATCTTCGAGTTCGTCCGCCCACATCAGGAGCCGGTTCAGGTCGGGGATCGAGTGGTCGATCAGCTCGTTGAGCCGGTGGTTGGGGACGGGGGGCATCCCCAGCCGCTTTCTAGACTCCAGCTCCACGTTTTCGATGTCCGGCTTCGGCTTTTCCGGGCCGTTTTGGGGGACTTCCGGGTTCGGAACCGGCCGCTCCGGGGCCGCGATCTCGGGTTCGTTCGGCGCGGCGAAGTTGCCCCGACCGTAGCCTGTGAAGGCGCTTTCATCACTGTTTAACTCATTATTATCAAACGTCTTGCGATAATTTTCAAGCTCGCGTAGCGACTTGTGAAAGTCGCGCCGGTGCATCATTTCATAGCGCGTCCGGAGCTGCCCCTCGTGCGAGACGTCGACCATCTCACGTTCGCGTGTAAAGTTGTGGATTCCAGTTTCGTAAGGGCGGAGGTGTTCGAGGCGTTTCTTGAGCACTTCGACGTGCGGCGCGACCAGTTCAACGAGCCTGGCGCGCGCGGCGTCGGGGTTGAAATCGCCGACGCGGTCGGTCAGCCCTTGCACTCGATGGCGGTACTCCCAGACCGCGATCCCCTCGGGCGGCCCGGTCCGGATCAGGGCCTGGACGCGGAGGATGTCTCCGTTGACGCCGTGTGCCCAGCCTCCCGAGATGAACGCCTCGACGATGTCGAACGCGAGCGAGTCGAAAAACAGGTCTTCGGTGTTGAGCCCCAGGATGTTGAGCACGCGGTCGCGCTCGGAGACGTACCAGAACTTGCGGGTTTCAAGGTTCTTGAGGATCGCCTGGAGTTCGCGGACCATCCACTCGCAGCCGAGGACCGTGTTGCGGAGTTCGATGTGGACCTTCCGCGGGTTCTCGAACAGCTCCCGCCGCATCCGGTTGAACTCTTCGTGGCGCTGGAGGTCTTCGATGAGGCAGGACTGGTGGACCTTTTTGGTGAGCACCGCGGACTCACAACGGATCGACCGGTCGAGCCGCCACGACGCGGTGACGGCGTCGTTGACGAGCCTGCACTCGACGGCGTCAATCGGTTTAAGGGCCTTGTAATAGTCCTCGCAAACCCGCTCGAAGAGCGCCGGGTTTTCGTTCGGCAGGACGGTGACGGAGGCCCTGTGTCCGTGTTTGACGGCATTCGCGCGCGACTTCTTCTTGCCCGCCTCGGTTTTCGCGCCCGTGCTCTTCTGAGCGTTCCGCCGGTTGGATTCGAGTTGCGCCTCGGAAAGGATGCGCTTCATTCTTTGTTCAATTTCGTTCGGGTCAAACATTGAAGGACTCGTCAAGAAAGAGACGTAGGACCGCGGCGCGGAAAAACGCCGCCGTTTTACATAACCATCGAAAAAAGCGCGGCGATCGTTCCGCGAATCGTGTCGGCGGATCTGGAAAGGCGGACAACCGATCGGTTTTACAGTTGTAAAGCTCATAGAGGGTTCTTAGGAACCGCGAAAAAATAACTTGAGCAAATCCACGTCTGTTGCTGGGTGCCATGTGGTTCGGTACTCCGAACCCGTGCGGGACGGCC
>JAYUFP010000346.1:0-1877 GCA_043738665.1 Isosphaeraceae bacterium | reverse complement strand
CGATATTTCCCTTCCCAAGACCGGACCTGCGCCTTCCATCGACCTCACGCTTCCTCAATTCCGAGGACGAATCCGCGACGGCCGACGACTCGACTCGCCTCCCCTTTCGCCAACCCCATCCACTTGTGTAATATCGGATTAAGACGCAACTTGACGGCCACGCGCCGAAGCCAGGCGGTCGCTTGCCCGTCCTCCCCGGAAAGGAACTCAGCGCGGTGACACCGAAAGAGGTCTTGGCGCAGATTCGACAGCGCGAGGTCACCACGGTCGACCTCCGGTTCATGGACTTTCCCGGCGTCTGGCAACACTTCGCGATTCCCGCCGACTCCCTGACCGAAGAAACGTTTGAGGACGGCATCGGCTTCGACGGCTCCAGCGTCGTCGGCTGGCGAGCGATCAACGAGGCCGACCTCCTGGTCGTCCCCCAGCCCGAAACCGCCCTCATCGACCCGTTCACCGCGCAGCCCACCTTGACGATGGTCTGCAACATCCAGGACCCGATCACCCAGCAGGATTACACGCGAGACCCCCGCAACATCGCCCGAAACGCCGTCAAACACATGATGACGACAGGGCTCGCCGATATGGTCCGGCTTGCCCCAGAACTCGAGTTCTTCGTCTTCGACGACGTCCGCTTCGACCAAAATGGCCATGAAGGCTATTACCATGTCGATTCGGCTGAGGGGGCGTGGAACCGCGGCCGGAAGGAGAGCCCGAACCTTGGCTACAAACCGGGCTCAGGTCTGGGATACTTCCCTTGCCCTCCGACCGACAGCCTCGCCGACCTCCGCACGGAGATGGCTCAGCGCATGGCGGAATGCGGTATCGCGACGTCCGCCCATTACCACGAGGTGGCCACGGGAGGCCAGTGCGAGATCGACCTCGTGCCGCAACCCCTGGTGGATAGCGCCGACCAGGTGATGCTCGCGAAGTACATCATCCGCAACGTCGCCCGCCGCCACGGCAAGACTGTCACCTTCATGCCGAAGCCGCTCTTCGGCGACAACGGATCGGGGATGCACGTCCACTTCACGCTCTGGAAGGGGGAAGTCCCCCTCCTGGCGGGCAATGGCTACGCCGGACTGAGCGACCTGGGGATGTACGTGATCGGCGGCCTCCTCAAGCACGCTCCGGCGCTTTGTGCGTTCGGCAATCCCACGACGAACAGCTATAAACGACTGGTCGAAGGGTTCGAAGCCCCGACCAAGCTGAGCTACAGCCGTCGCAATCGCGCCGCGGTCGTCCGAATCCCCGTGCATAGCCCGAGCCCGAAGAGTCGCCGGATCGAGTACCGCTGTCCCGACAGCGCGGCCAACCCGTACCTGCTCTTCTCGGCGATGTTGATGGCGGCGCTCGACGGCATCCAGAACAAGATCCGTCCCGGCGACCCCCTTGACAAGGACATCTACGACCTTCAGCCTGAGGAGCTTGAGAACGTCCCCACCGCGCCGAAGTCGCTTGAGGCTTCACTCAAGGCCTTGAAGGAAGACAACGACTTCTTGCTGCGCGGAGACGTCTTCACGTCCGACGTGATCGACACCTGGATCTGGTACAAGACGACCCACGAGATCGACGCGATCCGCGTGCGGCCGCATCCGCATGAATTCTCTTTATATTATGACGTGTAAGAGTAAACAGTATCGTTGGCGTGAAATGAATCGAAAGCCGGCAATCAAGTCAGAATGGGACCGCCTCTCCAAAGCCTGGAGTTCAGGTCGAATCGCTTCGACGCTTATACTCGCTCGCCGATTTGTCAAGGCCTGGCCAGACTTCGGGCAGGCCTGGGCCGTCCTCGGCACAACTTTGGTTTCGCTCGCACGTTACGAGGAAGCCGAAGTGGCGTTGCAACGTTCGATCGGGCTTTGCGAGTCTGATTC
>JAYUFP010000345.1:0-5977 GCA_043738665.1 Isosphaeraceae bacterium | reverse complement strand
TCGATCGGCGAGCCCGGCACGCAGCTCACGATGCGGACCTTCCACATCGGCGGCGTGGCCACCCGCGGCGTCGAGGAAAAGGACGTCAAGGCGAAGCGAGAGGGCAAGGTCAAATACGTCGGTCTGAACATGGTCACCAACGACGAAGGCAAGAAGATCGCCCTGAGCCGCAACGGTGAAATCCAGATCCTCGACCCCAAAGGCCGGGAGCTGGAAAAGTACGATGTGCCCGACGGCGCGGAAATGAAGGTCGAGGACGGGCAGCAGATCACCCGCGGCACCATGCTCTGCGAGTGGGATCCGCACAACATCCCGATCCTCGCGGAAGTCGGCGGAAAGGTCCGTTACGAGGACATCAAGGAAGGCGACACGATGAAGATCGAGATCGACGTCTCGGGCCATGCCCGGCGGACGATCATGGAGCACAAGGGGGATCTTCACCCGCAGATCTTGATCGAAGACGCCGAGGGGCACATCCTCGCGTATAACTACATCCCCGAAGGCGCGGGCATCGAAGTCCACGAGGGGGCGCAGATCACCGCCGGAACCCTTCTGGCCAAGACCCCCCGAGAGGTCGGCGGTACGCAGGACATCACCGGCGGTCTGCCGCGAGTCACCGAACTCTTCGAGGCCCGGCGTCCGAAAGAGCCGGCCGTCATCGCCGAGATCGACGGCCGCGTCGAACTCCTTGACGAGAAGCGCCGCGGCAAGCGGACGATCATCGTCAAGAACGAGAGCGGCATCGAACGCGAACACCTGGTGCCGCACGGCAAGTACCTCCGCGTCCACGGCGGAGACCGCGTCCGTGCCGGCGACGCCCTGGTCGAAGGGCCGTTGGTCCCGCACGACATCCTGCGAATCTCGGGCGAGGAAGCCGTGCAACGCTACCTCCTCCGCGAGATCCAGAACGTATATCGCAGCCAGCGCGTCGAAATCGACGACAAGCACCTGGAGATCATCGTCGCCCAGATGCTCCGCAAGGTCCGGGTCGAGTCGGTCGGCGACACGGGGATGTTGCCCGGTTCGGTCATCGACAAGTTCGAGTTCCGCGGCAAGAACCAGGAACTCATGGGGTGCGTCCGGATCAAGGACCCCGGCGATACCGACTTCCACCAGGGTGACATCGTCCCGAGGGACCACTTCGACGCCGAGAACCTGCGGGTCGAATCGGAGAGCCGTCGCAAGTCGGAATGGATCCGTCCCAAGCCGGCGGCCGCCAGTACCCAGCTCTTGGGTATCACCAAGGCCGCCGTGCAGTCGGACAGCTTCATCTCGGCGGCAAGCTTCCAGGAGACCACCAAGGTTCTGACCGAGGCCGCGCTCGCGGGCAAGGTCGATTACCTGGTCGGCCTCAAGGAAAACGTCATCTTGGGCCATCTCGTCCCGGCGGGAACCGGCTTCAAGCTCCACCAGGAGGCCGAAGTCCGCATTCGGCCCGAGGCCCTCGAAGCCCTGGCCGAAAAGGGCCCCGCATACGCCCGCTACCGCGATGAGCTACCCGCCCCGGCGGTGAAGACCGAGTAACCCGGGCGAATGCCCGTTCGTCACGACACCCGCCGGCCCGCGCCGCCGCTCCTCGCGGCGGCGACGGGCCGGTTATGACTTCGAAAGGGCCGGAACGGCCGATCCTACGATTCGGAGCCCCACTGTCACGCACACCCTCCTCGCCGCCGGCTTAATGCCATTCATTTCCAACCTCTGCTCTGGCCCTGACAGGTCGCGGCAAAAGAATTCGACGACCCGACACAACGCTAAAGAGCCCGGCGCGTTAATCCGAATAATGGGCCTACGAAGTTTTCCCAGGGCACGCAGGAGCTACGGATTTTAATCAACGACCCGTGTGGCGGACCGTCCAAGCCCTACCCGCTCGGCACATACCGATTTTATTTCTTCAAAGATTCACCAACGACTTATTACATTCAACACGTCAAGCAGTGAAAATTCCGTCGAAACGCGTGTCCCCGAAAGCTCCGGCGGCTCCGAGTGTAAACCCCCGATCGGCCGGACCCCGACTCTATCAGCGGAGGCTTAGAGATGAGAAGGAATCGCTCCGTTTTCGCGGTCGCGGCCATGTCGGTTGTCGCCGTGGCACTCCTCGCCTCGGCTCAAGTATCCGCGCAGCGCTTCGGCCCGCGGCGGGGCTCACCACAAGCCCGTCAACAAAACACCGTGTCTCAGCCTCAACCGAAACTCCCCATACGCTCGCCGCTCTCGAAGTCCCTCACTAACGATTTCACCAACGCCCCCGGTGACCCCGTTTTTCCGGTGTACGTCGATAGTTACCTCACCCTCGACCAGGCCACGCTCGCGCTCCACCAGCAGATGGCCACTGCGCTCTCCGGCTATGCCACAGTCCCTGCCGACCGCACGAATTACTTCTCGGCGTTGAACAATAACCCCGCTTTTGACTTCGGATACTGGGCAGCCAGTCTTGAAAACGTCGAGGCCGTCAACGCCGGCAATGTCATCACGGTCGCGGTTTACCCGGTCTTCTCGAATCGGGCGAGCATCCTGACTCCGAACGATTACACGGAGCAATACCTGGTCGGCAACGACGGCAGTATCACGTTCCAGGGCTCCGCCGACCCGAACGGCTACGCCGGACAGATGCCCGGCACCGTCGACCTTTGACGTTTCGCCGCCCCCGAACCTTTTCCCGGCCGGGTGCCTTATCTGGGAACGTCCGCTACCGTGACAACAAACCACCGGCCCGCGCCTCCGCTTCTAGCGGGGGCGGCGGGCCGGTTATGATTTCGAATACGAGGATCACGACTTCAAACCCGGAGATTGACGCATGGCCACGGTCACCACGCGAATCGGCCTGGCGGATCACGGCCGCCCGATGACGCTCGGTGAATTCCTCGACGCCGAGGAAGAACCGGGATACCGCTACGAACTGGCGCGGGGAGTCCTTGAAGTGACCGAAGTTCCGAACGACCCGCACGGGCTCATCGAATGGACGATCCTCCAGGTGATCGCGGGTTACAGCAAGGCCCACCCCGGGCGCGTCTGGCGTTGCGGCGGCTCGGGTTCGTTTCGGCTCTGGTTACCCGGAATGGGGTCGGGCCGGAACCCCGACGTCTCGGTCGTCCTTCGAGGGGCGACCAAGGACCCCCGGGGACGACGTATCCCCGCCCTCGCGATCGAAATCGTGTCGCCACGCGGAGAAGAACGCGACTACGTCACCAAGCGCGAAGAGTACCTCGCCTACGGACTCCGGGAATACTGGATCGTCGACCCCTCGTCGAAAAAGGTGACGGTCCTCGAGCGCAACGGCGACGTCTGGGCCGAGCGGTTTTATGCGGCGGATCAGGTGATCGAAAGCCTCGTCCTGCCGGGGATCGCGGTGAAGGTCGCGGACTTGTGGGTTGTGGAGGATGAGGCGGATGACGACATGGAGGCAAAGTAACTCCGAATGAAGCCGTCGCGGCGACGGGGCGAGTCGCTCCCGAAGAACCATTTCGGTCGCCGTCCTAAGACAACCTCCCGTCGACCGTAAATCCTCTTGCCGACGCGGTTCGGCACCGTCACGATGAACCCGACCATCCCGACGTCCGCAGGAGATCGACGCATGACTTTCCCCCGATGCACTCGGCCTTTCGCTTTCCTGATCGCCGCATTTTCGTTCGCGGCGGTCGCCCGCGCTCAGGATGAGGACAAGCCCGATTCTCCTCGGCCGAACTACGCGATCACGATCTACAGCAGCGCCGACCCCGCGTCGTTCGACCCCAAGGCGTTCGTCGCGACCGCCCGGATGGTGGGCGGCCAGGCCCAGGTTCCTGGCTACGGGGTCATCCGTGATGCCCGCAAAATCCCGCTCAAGGACGGCGAAAACACCGTCAAGTTCACCGACGTCGCCGCGGGGATCGACCCGACCACCGTCTCGTTCAAGTCGAAGACGGCGCCGGACAGCACGACGGTCCTCGAACAGGATTACGAATACGACCTCGTCGGCGGCGACAAGATCCTTGAAAAGTATCTGGGCAAGGCGGTCATCGTCGAACATAAACTCATACCATCCGAACAAGGGATTCTGCTTTCCGCCGAGCCCGGGATGCTCGTGATTCAAACGGGAGGCGGGATCAAGCTGATCCCCCGCGGCGACGACATCATCGGGATCAGCCTCAAGAAACTGCCCGAAGGCCTGATCAGCAAGCCGACCCTCGTCTGGAAGGTCAACACGGATAAAGCCGCCGACCACGACGTCGAGGTTTCTTATCAAACCAGCGGCCTGACCTGGCGGGCCGACTATAACTTCGTCGTCGCGGCCGACGACAAGAAAGCGGACGTCGGCGCCTGGGTGAGCATCCTTAACGAAAGCGGCGCGAGCTACCCCGGGGCCAAGCTCAAGCTCGTCGCCGGAGACGTTCAGCGAGTGCAGCCGCCGCGAGGAGGGGGAGGGATGATGGGCGGGATGATGGGCATGGCGATGGCTCGCGCCCCGGTCGCTCCCGGCTTCGAAGAAAAGGCCTTCTTCGAATACCACCTCTACACCCTCGGCCGGCCGACTTCTCTCGCCGACCACTCCACAAAACAGATCGAACTCTTCCCCGCGAAGACCGGAGTGCCTGTCGAGAAAATCTACGTCTATTACGGTCAGGACGACCAATTTCGCCACTTCGTCTCTCAGTCCCCAAACCCCGACCGGAACCTGGGAACCCAATCCAACAAAAAGGTCGATATCTACTTAAATATTAAGAACAACGAGGCGAGCGGACTGGGAATCCCCTTGCCGGCGGGCCGGCTCCGGGTCTACAAGAAAGACTCCGACGACTCCGCACTCGAATTCGTGGGTGAAGACATCATTTCGCACACAGCCAAGAACGAAGAGTTGCTCGTCAAGCTCGGAAGCGCGTTCGACGTCGTCGGCGAGCGGAAACAGACCGGGTTCTCGGTCAACATGAACGGCCACGTCATCACCGAGACCATCGAACTCCGCGTCCGCAACCACAAGACCGAGCCCGTGAAGGTTCTCGTCAAGGAGAACCTTTTCCGCTGGACCAACTGGGAGATCATCCAGAAAACGGCCGACTACCAGAAACAAGACTCCCGCACGATCCACTTCCCCGTAGTCGTTCCCGCCGACGGTGAGAAGGTGTTTACGTATACAGCCCGTTACACATGGTGATCGGAATCATCACCGCACCGCCGGGCACTCGTCAAGCGGTCGTCTCGTCGCGGGTTCCCTCGAGAGGAGATGACCGCTTTCGTATCGGGATCACCGGGCTCGAACCGGGACGGATTGACACCGGCGACCCGGGAACACGGCCCCGTGTCGAGGATTCTCAAGGTGACCCCGGCGAATGAGTCCGGAGCGTGAGCAAACCCGGATTCAAAAATAGTTTTAGGATTTTATTTGTAATTCGCCGAGCGTTCCGTCATAAATTAATAATCCTTGATCCGGTACGATATCCAGACATCAAGAAAATCCTTGAAGTCGGGCGTAGGTCGTAAGCGGACGAAAGCGCAGCGAACCCATGGAAAGGTTTGCCCGTGGATTACCCCCCCCCCCCCGTAAATCGCGCAATCCGCCAACTCGTGTTTCTTTGCGCGGCGCTCGCGGGATGCGAAAATGCGTCCCCGAAAACCGGCGTTCCCGTGCCGGAATCCGAAGCGACGCCTTCGCTGATCGCCGAGGCGGATCGTCAGTTTGACTTCGGGGCGGTGATCGGCAGGCCGGGGCGGAAGATGGACCACCGGTATCGCCTCACGAACACCACGCCGGGGGATATCACGATCCTCAACGTCGTGAACCGCAAGACGTGCTGCGGAATCGTTCGCGTCGGGCCGACGCGACTTCATCCGGGTGAGTCCACCGACGTCGATCTCACGCTTGTGGTCGGCGACAAGTTCGGCGGCGTCGTTCACGAAACCGAGGTCGTGACCGACCTGGCGTCGGATTCAAGCATCGTGCTCAGAACAACCGCCACCGCGCACGCCGCCTTGCGGGTTGAGGAGGTCTCTTCCTCCGAAGGCC
>JAYUFP010000344.1:0-1880 GCA_043738665.1 Isosphaeraceae bacterium | reverse complement strand
GGGTCGTCAAACAAAGGCGGGGCGTGCTGCGGTTTGATCCGGGCGTCGATCACGAGCGGGCCGGCACATCCCCAGTGCTTTTCAATCGTTCGGGCGTCCACGCCGTCGATGTCGGCCGCGGGATTGGAACGGGTGTACGTCACCCAGAGCCAGTTCCGCAAGGTCTTCGCCGTGAATTCGCTGTCGTCCACGACGACGATCAGCGGGAAAGCTCGGATCGGGTCATCGTGGGAGATGGATTCGCAGAACCTTCGAACGTCGTGACGGTCCGTCGAGTAAGCGGGACCCGTCACGACCAGAACTCCGGGGATCGCCAAACTCGGAGCATGAAAGCCCTCAGCGAGCCTCATCCCACAGGGCAGCTCCGTCGGCAGATTCCGGCGCTTCGGCCCCGCGGCGGCGATCACGACCTTCGAACCGGCGTTGAACCCGTGGCCCGAGTAGTCGAGGGTGTCGATCGTCGTCCGCGTCTGAAAGTGAAGGTCGTTCTCCCAGTCGACCCGTTCCAGGACGTGCCGGAAGAACGCTCCGATGTCGTGAATGTCGAGTTTCGGGTCGTCTTCTCCGGCGGTGATCACGAGATATTTGGCCAGGGACATCTGCCCCTGTCCGAGGATCGCGTTGGCCGACGTAAGAATTTCCTGCGGACGGCGTAAGCTTGCGTAAGGGACGTAACGCTCGCTGGCGATCGCGAGTAGGAGAGGGTGGACCCCCGCGGCGTCGACCGCGTTCACGGCGTGAACCCCGGGGATCACGGTCGGGATGATCGGGCCGGTCAGCTCATCGATCAACTCGCCGAACGACGTATCTTCCTGGGGCGGCCGCCCGACCGACGTGAACGGCCAGATCGCACCGGGACGGTGATAAACGCAATCGACCCGCATCACGGGGAAGTCGTGGGTCAGGCTGTAGTATCCGAGGTGGTCGCCGAACGGGCCTTCGGGCTTCTGGACGCCTTCGACGATCGTCCCCGAGATCACGAAGTCCGCCTCCGCGGGCATCGCCAGCCCCCCCGGCGGGGTGACCATCCGGAGCCGACGGCCCCCAAGAACTCCCGCGAAACTCAGCTCCGCAAGCCCTTCCGGTAGCGGCATCACGGCGGCGACAGCGAGGGCCGGCGGGCCTCCCACGATGATGTTCACCCGCAACGGTTCCCCTCGACGGATCGCCGCCGCGTGGTGGACGCCGATCCCGCGATGGATCTGGTAATGGAGCCCAACCTCGCAGTCCGGCTCGTACTGGTTCCCGGCAATCTGGACCCGGTACATCCCCAGATTGGATTTCGCCAGTCCGGGACGATCCGGATCTTCGGAGTAAACCTGGGGGAGGGTGACGAACGGCCCCCCGTCCTTCGGCCAGCAGACGATCTGCGGGAGTTGCCTCAGTGTCGTGGTGTGCGAAAGGATGGGTCCTGAGCGGACTCTCTTCGGGAGCAAACGCAAGGCGGTTCCCGGTAGGTGGCGGAACTTCCATGGATTCTTGAGGAGCGCGGGGGGGTTGACCTTCACTTCAACCAAGGCCCGGACGGCGTCGAGCGTGTCCCTGAAGAGAAATCGCGTCCGCTTCATCGTCCCGAACAGGTTGCCGACGACCGGAAACGACGTCCCTTTGACGCGACGGAACAAAACCGCGGGGCCTTGGGCCTCGTACAACCGGCGCTGGATTGCGGCGGCTTCGAGATAGGGATCAATCTCGGTCTCGATCGTGACGAGTTGCTTGTGCCGTTCGAGGTCGGCCACACAGTCGGCGAGCGTTCGGTAACCCATGACGTCCGTATTTTTGAGGATTTCCCGGCCGGGCGAAAGGCCTCTCCCGGGATGAGCTTAGGAATTGCGGGGTGCGACGCCAAGGCGAGGGGATCGAATCGACGCGACAACCCA
>JAYUFP010000343.1:0-5992 GCA_043738665.1 Isosphaeraceae bacterium | reverse complement strand
GTGGGCGGGCCTGGGCGCGGCCGGCGTCTGCTGGCTGGCGACGGCGGGACTCTCCGTCCCGCTCCATAATCGCCTCAGCCTCGGGTTCAACGCCCACGCGCATCGGTCCCTGGTGCGGACCAACACGGTGAGGCTGGTCGCGTGGGCCGCCCACGCCGTCATCCTGCTGGTGATGACGGCGCGGGCCATGGCGAATTAGACGCTTGCTCGTCCGAAACGGACGACTCGATCCGCTTCCGCAATTCCTCGAAAAAATCCTTGCCCGAAGCTTCCGGGGCGATCTTCTTGAGGATTTTTCGGCACTCTTCCTTGAACTCCCGCGCGCGCTCGGGCTGGCTCCGGCGTACCGCGACCGCCGAACGGACGAGAGTGTCTTCGATCCGTATATAATTGACGTTGAAGAGTGCATCGCTCTTCAACGGAAAGAATCGCTTGGCCAGGATCTCGAGTTCATCGAGGCTTCGCAACGCACTCGCCTCCGCCTTGTCGAGCTTCCCGGCCTCGGGCGACGAGGCGAGCTTTCGTGCGAGTGACGCCAAATTTCGCGCCCTGCTGTACCGGAATGAGTAGGACTTTCGTCGGTCGATCACCGGCGCACTCGAGTGACTGGTCTCGAAGCCCTCGATGAGTTCGTCGAGAATTTTCACGGCACCCTCGAAGTCCCCGCGACCTTCCTTCATGTTGGCGAGCATGAGGCGAGTGAATTCCCGCTTCGGATCGATCCGCTGAGAGAACTCGGCGAGGGCCTCGGCCTGGCGAAGGAGCGCGTCCCGTTCGAGGGCGGTCCGTCGAGTGTCCGCGGAGGCCGTTTGCAGTTCGGTCGCGAGGTCCGTGACCTCGCCCGAGAAATCGGCGTGACCCTTGCCCCACTCGACCAGAATCTCCACGTCGGCTTTTGAACCCAGGAGCGAGGAAATCGGCTCAAGGACTTCGCCCGCATGACCGTCTTTCGCAAGGATCGAGGTCGAATAGAACCGGACCAGAGGGCGACCGCACAGACCTCCCATGCGATCGAACGCGCGACGCGACTCCAGGGTGTCCTTCTTGTGGTAAGCGTCGATCGCGCTCGCCAGGGCCAGTTCCCGCAACACATAAGCCGCCGAAACGATCACCCCGACCGAAAGGAGTGAGGCCGCGGCGAGAGGCAAGGCATTTCGCTTGAGAAAAAACGAAACCCGTTCCGTTGTCGATGGATTCTGGACGTGCTTCAGCGGCCGACGCCTGAGGTAGAGCCCAAGGTCCTCGGCGAGGTTGCCCGCGGATGCGTACCGGTCGCCGGGGTCAAAGGCCACGCAACGGTTGAGGATCGCCTCAAGGGCGTGGGGGATGTGTTTGTTATCGTGACGGAGATCGAGGCGGAGGTCCCGGCGATGGTCAAGGAGGTCGCCGATCGCCCGCGCGCGCGGGAGACTCGGGTTGTGCGCCTCGGGTTGCCGGCCGGTGAGCATCTCCGACGCGAGGAGGCCCAGCGAATAGATGTCGGCCGTCTCGGAAATCCGCTTCCAGAGTGCGGGGTTGAGAAACGCTTGGAGTTGTTCCGGGGCCATGTAAGGGAGCGTTCCCCCCCGGAGCGCGGCGTCGGCTTCCTCGGCGTTGTGGGGGTCCAGCGCGAGGTTGAAGTCAAGAAGTTGGGGTCCGCCCTCGGCGGTTAGCAAGACGTTCGCGGGCTTCACGTCGAGATGAAGCACACGCTCTTGATGGGCGTAAGCCAAGGCCTCGGCGAGGGTCTTGACGACCCAGGCAACGCCGTCGACGTACGATCCGTTCTCCGGAAAGCCCGCCCAACCGGAAGTCGGTTTCGCGGCGCGGCCTTTCGGCCGGTCGACATCGCCGGCAGGCGCGTGGGCCTCTGTGGAAACGGGTGGCAGGTTCAATAACGCGTCGCGAATTGCGCGGGCCTTGCTGGGCCTTGAGGCCGGTCTCACGGCCTCGATCACCTTGTCGAGCGGCAGTCCCGGCATGAACTGCATGCAGAGGCCGAGAAGTTTCGAATCCGACGGACGCGCGGAAGTCAGTACGGTAACGATGTGGGCGTGTTTGAGCCTCCCGAGGATCATCGGCTCACTGCCGCGGTCGGCGGAGATCTTCAGCGCCACCGGGCGGTTGCCCATGTCGGTTTGTTCGGCGAGGTAAACCCGCGCCGCGCCGCCGCGACCGATCTCGGAGCGGATCTGAAACTCCGCGAACCGCTCGCCGGGTTCGGGAAACCGCGGGGGAGTGAAGGCCGGACCCGCCACCTGGCTCAGCACTCGGTGATAGCGGAGTTGGGACTCGAGCGAATCCTTCCAGGGTGAGTATCGTTCGCAGAAGATCGCGGTGTCCGGCCTTTCGCCGCGCTCTTCTCTGAGGCAGTATTCTTCGTAGACCAGGCTGACGACCCGCTCTTTGTCTTCGACGAGCGCGGGGAATCGCTCGAGATAATCCGCGACCGTCACCGATTCACCGCGCGCGAAACGCGCGCGGATTTCCGCTTTAACCATGGCGGCGAGCGCGTTGATCGAGGCGCCGCCGGGGAGTTCGGCCAAGTGGCGAGTAATGTCGGCGACACCGGTACGCCATTCATTCTCAAAGCGGTGAACGGCCTGAAGCCAGGAAACTGGTCCGCTGTCGTCGCGGACTGATGCGAGGCCCGTCTTCATCGTGCGCCTCCACGAGACCCGAGTTGGAGTTCGACGTGTGTGTGGAAAAGCGTGCGGAGATCGCTCAGTGCGTGCCGTCAGCGCACGCGAGCGGAGGACGAAAACGGCGCACGGTCATCGTGCGCCGGCGGAACCTTGGAAGGCTTCTTTCAGCGACTTGAAGAAGCGCTGGACGGTGCGGACGCTCCACCCGAGGCGGTCGGCGATCTCCGCCGGGGAGTAGCCGTCCTGTTTCATCACGATCGCCTCGCGCTCGACCTCGGACTTGCCGGCGAGCAATTGCTCTTCGGCCTCGGTCGCGACCGCGAACTGGCTGGCGGTCGGCTCGTGAGAGGCGATCCCCGGGTGGCGGCCCCCGCCGTCCTCGAAACGGTTGAGCGTCTGTTGCTTATGGATGTCACGCTTCATCGCCGTGACGCGGCGGTACTCATCGATGACCTTCTGCTCGGCGACTTTGACGAGGAAGGCCACGAGTGAGTCAAATGACGCAAAATCAAGCCGGTCGGCGCTGGCCGCCAGGCTCTTCATCACGTCGCTATAAAAATCGGTCGACTCATAGAGCGACCGCATCGGCGGCGATAGCTTGCGCCGCACGACCCGAAGCACTTTCGGCCGACATTTATGGAAGAGTTCCGCCCAGGCGGCTTCATCGCCGGTCCTGGCGCGTGTGAACAAATCATCTGAATCGTCGGCCGCCAATTCCCCTTGCGTCATCGATGTCATCGGAACTACCCCCCGCGGCGCTGGGAGGATACCGACCGGAACACATCATCACAAAGGAAACGGGTCGCGTCGATCGTCGGCGACATCCCCCAGCGCGTGAGGGACATTGTAACCACAATCGCTCGACAAGAAAATGCGCGGAATCCTAATAAGGCTTATAACGTCGGACGGGTAAACACCCGGCGACCAACGACGGCCCCGAGCGATTTCCAAAAAATACGCGAATCCTGGCTGTTTCCGGCCGATTTGGGCGATCTATTACATGTGCGGGGCCGTGGACTGCCGAACCCGATTCATCGGCGGGATGGGGTCCAACGATCAGGCTCGGGCGTCGGTGACGACGAACGCATAAACGTCAACGTTTGTCGGGTCCATCGGATTGACGGCCGTGGGGTCGGTCTCGGGGAGTCGGTAGTCGATCAAGACCGGGGCCATGGGACACACATTGACGGTGGGGACGATCCGGGTGGGAAGGGCGTCGGCCAGCGGAACGAAGCGTCGGTTGCCTTGGGTACGTGACATGAATCGTCTCCTTCAAGAATTCAGGGAATTATCAGTG
This sequence comes from Isosphaeraceae bacterium, assembly GCA_043738665.1. GTDB lineage: Bacteria > Planctomycetota > Planctomycetia > Isosphaerales > Isosphaeraceae > JAYUFP01. The sequence continues at coordinate 2,071 of JAYUFP010000343.1, read as the reverse complement.
TACGTGGGTCTGCGAACCGGGCGCAAAGGGCACGGTTGTCCCTTCTCGGCAACATCGAGCGGTTGCGGGACGGAAGCGGGTCGTTGGGGCGAGTTCGACGGAATTCGAGGTGGGTTTCGAGAGTTTGGAACTCTCGCGGCTCAGACAGACGAATCATTGATGGAACCGCAAGAGTTCCTTCGACATTTTAGTTGCGGTAGACGATCGCTCGACCGAGAATCCCGACCATTCTGAGATCCGGCGGAGAGGCAACCTCGTGTCCTTCCGCGATCGGATAGGCCGTCGAGGGTATCAATCCCGCGGCGGCGTGGCGGTAGAGGGGGCAGGCTCGATGTTGCTCGACGGCACCTTCCAAGAATCGCCGCGCCAGTCGCTCGCGGGACGCACGGACGGCGACGATATAACGCCCGAGTACGGAAATTCGTCCGCTCTTGCTCGTCAGAACCTGGCAGACCGACTGTCCCGCCAGGATTCGACGTTCCGCCACCCGGACCTCCTCGGTCAGTTCGTCACGGAGTCCGCGAACGATGACGTTGACACGGTCCTTGTAGCGACGAACACTCTCCGCACTGGTCAATCCCGTCCACGGGTCGGTCATGGAGGAATTCATCCCCTGAGAAGCGACATACAACTCAGGATCGATCGGAATACAAGCGTCCATGTCGTTCGCCTCGATCAGGCGACTGACGGCGACGGCCCATACCCTCGAGGACGAACACCCACCGTGCCATTTCGGACATCGCAGGCGATAGGCGCTTTCGATCCGGGTCGTCAACGCGTCGATTGTGTCTTGTGTCGTCAGCAAAGGTCTCACCTCGAAACGAAGGAGTCGGCGGTCATTTCCGCCCTGTTGTCGTTTCGCATGATGGTGAGACCGAAATCTGGTTTCGACCGCGACACACTTTTTTTTGAGTTTTTCAATCGATAAAGTTCTTCTCCGCACCTTGTGATTCGTCGCCATTCCCCGTTGTCGGCAAAAATAAGCCGATATGTCGCACGAAATTTTCTTAATTAAGTAGAATAATTTTCCAATTGCATCATAAGTAAGTTAACTAAGGCTTAGAAACGGCGACTCCAGCTGGATTCTTCGGGTCCGCGACATTTTTTTTAAAAATCCGATCGCGGGCCTGTTTCCGGCCGACGTCTCATCGAACACTTAACGGAGTCCCCGAGCGTGGGCGAGATTAGAAACGACGGTCCGAAGGGGTCCGATTGGGAAATCATCAAGATCGGGTTAGCGCGGCGAATTCGCGAAGTCCGAGAAGAACTTTATGGCGAGCATGGCGGACCCTATCTGGCAACCCTGCTCCGGATTCCATTTCGGACCTGGCACGGTTACGAATCCGGCGGAATGATCCCGGCGGAAACGATCTTGCGGCTGATCGAGGTGACCGACGTGAACCCCCACTGGCTCCTCACCGGTGACGGTGAAAAGTATCAGGACCGCGATTGCATGATGTCGTGATTGGCAGGCATGAAAAAAAGTCGGTGTCTCTGCCGATTGAGAGCTCAAGCCGCCTCGGTTCGGATCGCCGGGGGGTGGCGACGCGAACCGATCGCTTCTCTGCCGGGTTCAAACGTCAACGCGCTTTTTGAAGCGTCAGGCCCAGGTCGATTCCCTGTCCGCCGCGAGTCTGTCGGCAACGGACGGCCATGTGATTCTTGCCTTCGTGAAACAATCCGACCTGCGCCCGGGATAGCTCCAGGTCACGGTAATCGTTCACAAACCCCTTGGTTTGGAGCAGGAGCTTGCCGTTGACGAAAACATCCGCGTCCTCGTCGTGGTAGATCCTGAGTCCCAGCAGATCGTCCTTGAGAATTCGCGGAAGGTCGACGGTCGTCCTCAGCCAGATCTGGGGGGAATCCCAACGGGTCTTGACCCGGATGCCGGGCGTCCCCTGCGTGCCGAACCCCGAAGCGCCTCGCTTCCAGGCGGAGGCGTCGAAGTCGGCGTCCGTCCAGTGATCGCCGGGGTTGTCGGTCGTGTAGGACCATGGGGTCGGGCGATCGTCCTCGCCGGTCGATAGCAGTCGGCTTTTGCGTGACGCGTACGTATCCTCGGCGATCGAGT